>CBIHPU010000123.1:0-8630 GCA_966211935.1 uncultured bacterium
AGTTTCACGCGGAGTCATGAAGCAGAAATCACAAGGCAGATTTCGCTTCATGATGCGCGCGGAGGGAGCGGAGAGCGCGGAGTTTGTAAACAAAAATCTTTGTGTGCATTGTGAGCCATCGTGAACTTTGTGTCCTAAAATTGTCCTCGCGACGACCGCAACGCCGCTACGTTAAGAATACTATGTTATCTGATGTTCGCGAAACTTCGGATTATGTGTTTTTAAAATTTCACGCGGAGGGGCGAAGGGAGCGGAGAGCGCGAAGTATAAATTCCTTTGTGGACTTTGTGGTTCCTTGCGACCTTTGTGTCCAGGTATGTTTCTCGCGACGACCTATAGTACTATTCAAAACATTCTTCCCGGAATCTCACTGAACTTTTTAACCTTCTTCAAATAATGCAGAAACACAATATTTCCGTTCAGAATTCCGGTTTTAGTTGGATGAAAATTATTTTTTCTTCTCTGCTCCCTGCGTTTTCTTAATGTTTTTCCTAATGAAAAATAAAAGGCCCAATGCGCTTTTATAATTGCCAGCGTGTGTTTGAAATTTCCTTCAGTTAAAAATTTCACTCCTGCAATTCCATCCAGGATCAGACGGAAAAAGATTTTAAAAAATAAAAATCCACCAAAATAATTTTTTGTAAGCGTTATAAGATTGTTCCGGAAATTCAAAAAAGTCTTGCGCGGATTTACTTTGTTTAGCGTTCCTCCACCAACATGAAAAATGCGCGACTGAGGATAAACATAAATCTTGTGTCCCTGGTTTTTCATTCTCCAGCACAGGTCGATTTCTTCCATGTGCGCGAAATAGTCTTCATCAAATCCTCCAACTTCCTTGAAAACTGAACTTCTGACAAACATGCATGCGCCGGTTGCCCAGAAAACTTCCATTATATCGTCGTACTGACCGTGATCGGTTTCCAGTTCATTAAAAATTCTTCCCCTGCAAAACGGATAACCGTATTTATCCATAAATCCGCCGCAGGCTCCTGCATACTCAAATTTATTTTTGTCGGAATAATCTAAAATTTTCGGCTGACAGGCTGCAACATCCTTGTGACTCTCCATGAATTCTATAACCGGCCACAACCAGTTCTCAGGAACTTCAATGTCTGAATTCAGCAGAACATAATATTCCGCATCTACAAACTTCAGCGCTTCGTTATATCCTTTCGCAAATCCTCCATTGCTTTTATTCTGAATAATCTTTACCGAAGGATGTTTTTGTTTTACAAATTCAACCGAATCATCTGTTGAGGCATTGTCCGCTAAAACGATCTGCGCGCCCGCTGTATGTGTGGTAACTGAAGGAAGGAATTTTTCAAGAAAGGCTCTCCCGTTCCAGTTTAAAATAACAACCGCTGTTGTGGGAAGAGACATAGATTAATAAAAAGCTTGGGGCAAGATCAGCATTTTTTTTTGAAAAGCCTGTTTACTTCGGCATTTTGAAATTGTCGTCGATGTTAGTTCCGTACGGATTGACAGGATTTTCAAAATCGAGATCGTTGCTTTGAACCGTTCTCTTCATGATCTTCAGTTTCCAGCGCGTGTCGTAACGCTCGCCTCTCACTTCAGAGTGAATCAGCTCATAGTTATTTCCTGCCATATCATTGTTGAAGAATACAAAACGCTTATTGGTCTGCATCTGTCCCGTTGCAGGATCAACGATGCGATAATACTGCCAGATCTCATAAGGATAAGTGTTCGGTTCGCTCAGATATTCCTGTCGTGAATCCGGAGTTCCGTATTGAAGATAAACGCGTCCGCGATCGGTAGAATATCCTTGTCTTTTTCCTGCCGCAAAAATCTTATTAACGATGTCCACCTGTTTTTTGTACTTCAGCCATTCACCTTCAGGATCATTCGGATTCTTATTTTTCCAGAAACCATAAATGTATTTCTGCATTTGCTTCACATCTTTGTTGGTCCACTGATTCATTGCGTAATCGCGTTCTGACGTACTTGAAATTGGCCAGAGGCAACGAATATATTCTTCAAGTGTATCCGCGCTTTTTACATTGCTGATGAAAGTAGAATCCGCAACAATTGAACTCAGATCCGACAATTCGCTTTTGGGCACTATGCTTCTTCTTTCAAAAAATACTTTTTTCTGCGAAATGATATTTGCGTTCTGATCCTTCACTTCAACTACTAAATTATAATAACCCGAGCGAAGTTTTGTAACATCCAGTTGGGATAACAGCACATTTACTTCGTTGCCATTCTGCTTGCTGAATCCGGCAAAGTCACCAACTTTTTCACGGGTATGAAAATTCTCCACGTAATAAAAGAACGCGAAACGTGTGTCTTTACCAAGGACTGCAGCGCTGTTATAAGCCTCGCAATAAAAAGCCAGGCGAGTCATGTCATCCGGATAATAATTGATGGGGTAGGGAATAAGATCGTAGCCACTTTTGGAAAGTACGGATGGCGTAGCAGTTTTTTTAAAACTTTCCACGAGCTGAATATCGGAAATGTTGATCTTGTCTTTAGGAAAGCTGACTTCAACCTTTTCAATTACGGTAAACTTTTTTTTGTCCTTTGAATTTGGGTCAGAGAGGATCATTTCCAGCGCATAGGCACCTTCGGCAATATTGATACGCTGCTGGTCAATAAAATTGGGACGCTTTGATGTATCGTCAATTTCGGGACTGAGCAAAAAATATTTCCTTGGGGCATACACGCTGTCTCTTGTGTAAAGTCCGATTGAAATTTCCACTTTGCCCTGGTATTTTCCGTTTGGTAACTGGGTAAATACAACCGAATTTCCGGCAACGGTGAGGTAAGTTTCCAGGAAAGGCTGGTTAGTGGGAGTATTAAAGATGTTGTAATTGAAGAAGCCTTTTACTTCGCCTGCAAAAGTGGTGAAACTGAGGAGAAGTGAGAGGGAAAAAAGTAAAAATATTTTTTTCATTTTAGCTGAAATAAGAGGCATTTTAGCCGTAAATCAAAGATACGGACAAAAAGCCATTTGGGAAGTTCTGGTTTGTAAGTGGCGGGAAGGAAAGAGGAGATGTTTTGGGAAGAAAATATTAAAAAAGGTGAAATTCGTTTGTCGTTTGTTGTTTCTCGTTTGTCGTGTTAAACCCCGTCGCGTCGTAGGGTTGTTGCGAGAAAAAAAGAAACTCCGCGAGCTCCGCTAACTTCGCATCCTTCGCGTGAAACTTGTAGGGACGCAGAGTACGCAGAGGACCTCAAAGAGCACAAAGGATATCTAAAGAAACCGCGAGATCCGCTAACTCCGCATCCTTCGCGTGAAACAACGTTTGAGGTTAGATGTTTGACGTTTGAGGTTAATAGACCAGACGTTACACCGGTATCTTCGATTTGAAATTTGGTTTTTTTAAAAAAAATGCCCCTCGATAAAGGGGCAAATTCCTTTTGATTCATCTGCGGAGAAAGAGGGATTAATGATGATCCCTAGCTACCTGACTGTCTGCGAATGCGAAAGTATTCCGCTTCGCGGAATGTTTTTTGTTTTGTCCGCTCGCTTTCGAAAGCAGAGCTTTCAACGCTCCTGTACAAAACAAAAAGGTTTGAGCTTTCGCTCAAACCTTTCGCATTCGTTAGCGGAGAAAGAGGGATTCGAACCCCCGGTGGTATTACCCACAACAGTTTTCAAGACTGCCGCAATAGACCGCTCTGCCATTTCTCCGGGGCAAAAGTACATAAAAATCTTTTTCCTGATTCTCAACCGCAAAAAAATATTTTCTGAATTTTTTTCCAGGCTTTCATGGACAATTCGAAATGTGGAGTAAAAGAATATATGATATAGAAGAAGAAAGGCATTAAACATAAAAATGTGGAACAAGTCAGTAGGGCTATCTGTTTTCTTAATTACTGAAGCTTTACAATCAGCAATTCAAAAATTAGCATTCTTCGTCCTCGCTACCTGCTGCTGCATCCATCTCGGGGCGCATTGCTTTAGTTTCCGGAACACGCTGTTTACTCCTTATTTTCCTCATTTTCCTCAAACAAATTCCTTCCCAAAAATTCCCTGCACAAAGCAACCAGTCTTTCTTTTTTATCTGTTGTAATGTTGACAATGCGATATGGTTCACCTTTTGAAAGTCTCCATTTCATCTGGCTGATTGTTTTGTCGTGACCATTGTCGTACCACCATGCGGTGTGCTGAACGATTGTGTCTTTTCTGAGAATGGCCTGCATGATTTTATAATTACCACAACTCACTTCTGTAATTTCGTCGAGCTTAAATCCCGAACCCTGCCAGCACATGGCGGGCGGATGATCACTTTCAAATCCGCGCGCGCCGGGTTTGATATAGATCAGTACATCACCTTGCCTGAATTCAGCTACTCCGTCACTGCTCGTTTGTTTACTGTATCCTGCAATTTGCAGCGCTGCAAGTTTTTCATCTTTTACAGTTTGTTTGATTGTATTTTTCACGTGCAGTCCAGCAACTAACACAAACGCCGCAAGACCGGTACTGATCAGAACGCTTTGTTTTTTTATTACAGTCGGGCGCTCTTCAATAATTGCGTCCGGCGACCTTTTAATAATGAATTTGATTATAAAAAAGACAGGCAACACAGTATAAAGTACGAGAGATAAAATGCCGAGTATTTCATGACTCGCCGTTCCGGGTTCAGATCTGAAAAGAACAAGCGCAACAATGCGCATTAAGTTAGTGAACACGAGTAAAAATGCAGTTGAACAAAAGATAAATCCGAGGGAAATAAAATTAATGTTTTTACTTTTATTTTGTTCCGTAAATCCTATCATCAGCAATGCAATGAAAAATCCGGTATTGAACATGTTTAAGCCTATGCATGCTGTATCGACGCTGAAGTGATATCCGTCTGGCATTATGAAATAGCTGCCATGATTTTCTACATTACAACCAATCATGTTAAGAAGTATGCTCGCATAGCTGCTTAACTCAAGACGTATTGAAAATGTAAAAGTGTTCACAACATAATACGATGCAGGCGAAATACAGAGCAAAATGAGAAAGGGGAGAACACCGATTTTTCCTGAGTGAAGTTCCAGGCTGAAAAGAATCAGGCAACCCGCACTGAGAAAAATTAGGACCGAAATATTCAGGAAATAGAAAAGCGCAAGAAAAGCAATCGCTGCCCAACCATAACGGAAAGAATGTATTCCAGGTTGTTTGATTTTAAAAATAAAAGGAATAGTCATTAGCCCCAGCACAATCTGAATTCCCGGAGAAAAATAATCACGCAAAAGAATCAACGCCGGAACGGCGCTGAACAGGTGCAAGACAATTACTTTGTAATTTATTTTCCAGCCAGACTTATAGTTAAGAATGTGCTCCATTTATTTTTTTCTTTCTCAAATAAAGATGATAACCTATGATTAATGCAACCAGGATGATCAACGCCCATTCATGAGGTTCAGGAACAGCCCCACCTCCAAGCACTCCTGCGTTTCCTACTGTATTTACATTTTCTTTTATTCCGAAACGTTCATAATCAGCCTGGCTCTCCAGAACCAGCATGCTTGTTAATGGTGTAACCACATATCCTTCTTCCGCTTCTCTGAACAAAGCAGATTCATAATTTTCTTTTTTGAAATAATGCTTGCCTAATTTGCGAAGCACATCATTGTATTCGAAAACTCTGAGTAAATGGTCAGGCGCGCCTGAATTAATAAATCCTGAATCTACCGGTGATTTTACAATCTTCAGGTGACTTTCAACCAAAGCGATATTCAAACTGTCTTCATACGGCCTCTGAAAATTTCCTGCTTTTATCGACCCGATCGCTTCTTCAGGTTTCAGTTTAATATATTCTGTAACTCTTAGTTCGTTCAACGATTTCCAGAATGGCGAGAGTTTATCTCCAATATTCAGAAGCCTGATTTTGCCATTTGCGTTTTCAAGGTAGGAAGTAATTTTGCTCGCGTACTCACTGCCTGCCAGGTCGGCGAGCAGGGGAGAACGCTCGTCTGCTTTTGTGATAACAACGCTGCTTGCCGGATCTTTGATGTCATAAAGAAAAGGAAGCGAAAATTTATTTTCTTTCAACTTTTCCCATGCTTCTTCTTTATTTGCTCCGGTTATTTTTACAAGTTCTGGTGTCCATGTGTAGATTTCTTTTTCGTTTAAACCGGAAATGCAGTTTTCATAATCATCTTTCGTCCACTCATTAGTTATATCAAGAAAAACTGATTTTGTATTAAGCGCAGTTTTTGTTTCTGTCATTTCACTGACCGCATATTCAAAACCGTTGAAAGCAAATCTTTTGTTTGATAGAGGCACAGCAGTAAAAGCAATCTCCCATGACGGATTGTAGTCCCCTTTGTAATTCAATCCACCTTCCGCAGTTTTTTCGAAATCCGAAGGAAAATCCGTAACAGGTGTCGGTTGTTGTCCGAAGCGAATATTTGTAAACTCGCGCGCGGAACTGAACTCAGGTCCTTCAAACCAGATATTTTTCAGCCAGAGCTTATTATCCCTGTAAGCCATTGGAGTTGTGAATCCTATTTTAAAAATGCGATCTTCTTTTTCTGTACAGGGGAAAACATTAACGGTAATTCTGTTACCTTCCTGCCAGTGTACAATTGCAGGGTCACGTCTTTGCACACCAACAATATTTTTATAGGCGCTGTCTGCTTTTTGCAAAGTTGTAAGTCTGGACTTTTCTTCCTTGCCGTTGATCCATAATGAGAGCGATGTAACAATACTTCCTTCCGGCACATGAAAAGTATACAGTGCCTCCTGAGTTTGCGAATTGAACCACCAGTTCTCCGATTCTGTCATTCCGGTGTGGTGAATTACAATTGTTTTTTCCTGGTAAGCGAGACGATATTCAGGATAGACACGAATATTGTTTGAGACGGATGAAGTAGAAAGACTGGAGCCTATCCATAACTTTTCTGTAGTGTGATGACGGTAATCGCGGCGTATATTCAATAATGCTGTTACTGTATTTTCGTCAATATCCAACTTTCCGAAAAAGCCAACTGCGATTACTGCCAGAGGATCATGAAATTTTTTTATTCCGCTCATGCCAAAACCTAAGCCTAATCCATCTTCCCAGAACTGTTGTGATTTAAAAGGTGAAATAAGAATTTCTTCCGTCAATGCGTCATCTGGTAATTTTTGCGCTAAATAAATATCGGCGGGAAGGTGATTGTCAGTTTGTAAATATTTTTCCGCCAGAATATCTTTTATGCCGGTTTGCACATTGTTCCATTTGTATAAATAAAAAGAAAGGAAAATTACAGGAATTGCTGCTCCGGCCCAGCCAAGGTGTTTTAAACTCGCTTTATTCGTCTTACGGAAAAAAAGATTAAGTATAAGTAAAATCCATAGTGCAGGAACAAAGGCATGCAGTGAAATACCAAAGAACCAAAAAGCGATAATACCGATAATAGTAAGAGGCAGCAAAAAGATAAACATATAGAGAGAGAGGACAAGGGCGCTTCCTGACAAAAAATAAATTGTTCCTTTAATTAAAGGTGGAAAATTATTTATGTATGGATAAAGAAAGAAAATTGCTGTCATTGTGAGCGTCATTACATTCAGCCACGTAGGAAAAGGCGCAAACACGCCCATTTGTTTGTTCAGTGAAAACGCGCTTATTGTGAAAAGTACGGCAGCGTTAACCCAGCAACCGATAAAAATTGGCGGTCTTGGTTTTGAGTATTGCAATTTATTAATGAGCATAAAAACTGCATAGCCAAATGCAATTCCGTAATTAACGAAAAAGACAATGGAGAAGATGTCGTTCCCTCTTACATCTGACGGAGTGAACAGGTAAATGAGGAATGATACCAGGTTAAGGATTAGCCCGGTGATGTACAGAGTACGGTAATGGGTGATTAGTGCTTTCATAATACGCGTAAAACGGACCGTGTTGCTATTTATTGTGCAAAGCACTTTGAAATTCAAAGAAAATTTGAAAATTTTGGATTTTGGTAGTTTCAACATCATACTTCGAACCTCTAACATTGTTTCACGCGGAGCGGCGGAGGGAGCGGAGAACGCGGTATTTTAAAAAAATAATCTTTATCATACCTCGAACCTCTAACATTGTTTCACGCGAGGAGGCGGAGGGAGAGGAGAACGCGGTATTTTAAAAAAATAATCTTTCTGACCATTGAGACTTCTTCGTGATCTTCGTGTCCTGCTGTTTACGCAGAGAACATCAAGCCTCAAACAAATTTTCTCGCGACGACCGCAACGCCGCGACGTTATTTTCTTATGTTCCCAAAGCTTCGGGATATGTGTTTCAAATCTTCAAATCTCCCCTCAAACTCAAAATTGTTGTCTGAATTTCAACTCTACTCCACAATAATTTTTATTGTAGCGCTGTTTTGTTTTTCACGCACTTCAAGAAAATACGCGCCCGGCTGCATCTTTTCTATGTTCAACAAACTTGTTTCGCCGGTACAGTGACCCGTCATAACTTTTCTTCCGGTAATGTCGTAAATAATAAATTGCGTGCCTGTGCGCACTCCTTTCATATAAAGTTTGTCATTGGCCGGATTAGGATATGCAACAACTTTTATTTCTCCCGTGCCTTTCTCATCAATGGAAGAGATCAGTAACGGAGTTCCGTATTCTTCGCTGCCTTTTTTGTAATAGACCAGGTCATTCGTGTACCAGATTGGTCCTCCGCTGTTGTTGTTATCGTAGCTGCTCT
>CBIHPU010000124.1:0-8607 GCA_966211935.1 uncultured bacterium
CGTCCGTTCTTACTTACCGGAATAGCATTTGTACAGTTGGTACCGAAAACATGATTTCCTGATGGCAACATGGCTGGCGTACCACCTGCAGGCAGACGTTTGATAACACAATTTACATCCGCCTGTGTGATGGTCAACATTCTTCCGGATTTACCAATAATCAATGGTGTGCTTAACAGGTCATACATCAGGTCGTAACCGCGTTGTCCGGTAGCGCACGCAACACCTTTGGCATTTCCGTAAAATCCTTGTGTGAGTGAGCAGAACTCATCATTTTCCACACAGGAAATTTCAATGGTACAGGAATCTTTGCAGCCATTTGAATTTTCAATTACAAGTTTGAAAATTGCGCTGCCGCTTCCCGCGCTATACTGAATGGTGTCATTACCCTGACCGCCTGTAATGCTCCAGCCTGTTCCAACAACTGACCAAACATAAGAATTTGCGCCGCTGACAGAAGCAACAAGCATGTTGCCTGTTGAACCGCAGGACGGTCTTACCGCTGGTGTGTCAATCAGACAAGAAACATCAGCTGGCTCAGTTAATGTTATTGTCAAACTATCCATGCAACCGAGCGAGTCTGTTACAACAACTTCATAAGAACCGGCTATTAATCCGTTGATATCTTCGGTCGTTGCTCCATTGCTCCATGCATAACCATATGGAGTTGTTCCGCCGCTTACAGTAATATCAATCGCCCCTGTGCTGTCACCATAACAGGTAACATTTGTGTGTGTCTCAGCAATGGCAAGATCATTCGGTTCTGTAATATTTACAGTTAAACTATCCATACAACCGAGAGAGTCAGTCACGATTACTTCAAAAGCACCTGCAGGCAAACCATTGATGTCTTCTGTTGTTGCTCCGTTGCTCCATGAATAACCATAAGGAGTTGTTCCACCGCTAACAGTTATATCAATTGCGCCTGTGCTGTCGCCGTTGCAGGCAACATTGGTATGTGTTTCAGCAATTGCAAGATCTGTTGCCTGAGAAATATTTATTGTAAGACTATCCATGCAACCAAGAGAGTCAGTCACGATAACTTCAAAAGCACCTGCAGACAGACCACTGATGTCTTCTGTTGTTGCTCCGTTGCTCCAGGCAAATCCATAAGGAGTTGTTCCTCCTGTAACTGTTATGTCAATGGCACCTGTACTATCACCATTGCAGGCAACATTAGTATGTGTTTCAGCAATTGCAAGAGCTGCAGGTTCTGTGATTGTGACAGCTAAACTGTCAGAACATCCATTGGCCCCTGTTACAACAACTGTAAATCCACCTGCGGCAAGACCGGAAATGTCCTGAATGGTATCACCGTTACTCCATGCATAAGCAAAAGGACCTGTTCCACCAGTGACAGTTAAGTCAATTGCACCTGTACTATCGCCGTTGCAAGAGACATTGGTATGTATTTCTGTGAGAACTGGTCTTGCGGTATCCTGGTACACTGTATCAAAAGCGAAACAGGTATTTGCTGGATTTGCAGTGTCCCTCACGTAGAAGTAATAAATTCCAGGCTGAGTGATCAGAATTGAGTCAACGCCTGTACCAACTATTCCTGCTCCAAGTGAAACGGTGTCACGTTTCCATTCATAAACAGGATTTACGATCTCTGAGTTAAATGTTGCAAGCAAATACTGTGAAGTGATGTTGCAGTTTAACTGAACAGGAGGCCTGATATCTACTACGCATTGCGGCGCGCGCGGACCTATGCTTACATTACAACTTGACTGACAACCGGTAATACGGTTTGTAACATAGAGTGTAAAGTGAACCTGGAATCCAAGTGTATCACAATCTCCTGCGGAGAAAGTAATCGTTTTCAATGTGTCTGAGCTGGTGATTGCCCATCCCGGAGGATTACCATCAACTACCATATCCCAGTTAAAGCTGTAATCCGCAATCGCCAGAGGTGTTGTAATTGTATAATTTCCTCCATTACATATTAATGTTGCCGGAGAAATATTTCCGATGCTGCATGTAGGTAAAGGATGAACCGTTAAATGCGCGTGACAGGTATCTTTTAATCCAAAATCATCTGTAACAATAACATGATACATCCCGGAATCAGAAGCCTGCGCGTTATTAATTGTAAGGGTAGCTGAAGTTGCAATTGCGGTACTGAAGTTACTGCCCTTGTACCATGCAAATGTATATGGAGGCAATCCTGAAGTTGCACTTGCAAGAAACTGTGCAGTATCACCAACACAAACTTCAAGCATGCTTGGAATTACCTGACATACTGGTGGCGGTGCGGCAACCGCGCTCGCTTTTAAGGAGCGGTCCTGGTTACCAAGAGAAGTTGTCACTCCTCCAATGCTGTAGGAGATCAGCCTCATGTGGTATGGAGATCCGGAAATGCCTCCTGCAGAATTTGGAACTCCGTCAGTATATCCCCAATCAAGCCGACTGGCAATGTGACCTCCCCACGCTATTACAGCCGTTGCTCCGTCAGGTATAAATGTGACCTGTACAACAGTTTTGGCAGACGCGTCAGTGGCGCCAATAGGATCCTGCGACACATAAGAAAAACTTCCGTCAACAAAAGTTCCTCCATAGATTTTCATATTTCTTTCAGCCGCGGGCAAATTGTTATAGCTTGTCAGCGGCTGTGAAGATCCTGCAGGAAGATTGGTTGCAAGAACAGTTGAGGCCGGTGCCGTGATGGAGATTAGATCTGTTGTTGAGCTTACCCCTGTTACGCCGAGCAGAGGATCATTAACTTCCGGAGCGTGGCCAAAAAGTAAATTATGTTCAACACCCGGCGCTGTTAGTCTGTCGTAATAGGTAAGATAGTCAAGAGCATTTTTACTGTTATCTTTTGTATCATATCCTATTCTTAGTGTAATAGGTACACCTGGCGTCAGGCCTGTTGCAATTGCTCTATACGGTACTGAGTAGCCTTCCGCATAATGCGCCTGTGTTGGTGTCAAATTACCATTCGACCAATTAACCGGGCTATCCGGATCAGCAGCCGAACCGTTCCTGCCCTGATCTATGTTGAAAGCCTGTGCACTTAAGTTTCCAATATTGGCCAGAAATAAAAAAAACATTGCGGCCATTACTGCAATGTTTAGTTTCAATCGATGCGAATCTGTTTGTGAACAGTTCGCCGTATGATTGCGGTTGCGCGTTCCCGACGTGCTGCAATCAATGTCATTTAAATTTTCTTTTTTCATTATCCCTCTGTTCTTCTTAATTTATCACTCACTCCCACTTAAACTTCTCCCGGAAATTTAAATTCTCTCGTTTTTTTTCACCTTATGTCTTTTGCCTCCTTTTTATAGTTGTAGAAAAATTACCTGTGTCAAAAGTACCCCAGGTGTTGGAGTAGAATTAATGATGGGACGGACTTAACACGTTGATGCTTGTCAAATGAAGAAATATCATCTGTAAATCGTAAGTTGTACAGGATAAAAAAAAGACCGGATGATTTCTATCCGGTCTGTCAAAACTTAATGAAGATGTTTTAAACTTTTTTCTTTCCGCGAACAATCTTTGTTGTAAAGAAAACCGGATTGCTCCACGCTGATGTTGATGAACCGCAGTTACTCATTACCTGAACATCATATGATGTGGCTGATAACAATCCGGATAAATCATAATACGCGGAATTCGTATTGTAACTGCTCCAGGTTGCAGAACTGCCCGGCTTGAATTTAATAGTATATGATGCAGCACCATTGCCTGTCCATGAAACTCTTGCACTGCTTGTTGTGATCAGTGAAACTGTTAGACCGGTCGGTGCATTACAGGTTGCAGTTGCATTAGCACTTGTAGTAAAAGTGTGGGAAGCTGAAAAAGCTGATGATGATGCAGACGAACACGCCGACTGCACCTGTACTTCATAAACAGTTGAAGAAGTAAGGCCCGTCAGGTTAAATGTTGTAGTTGCGGAGATCGCATTCGACCATGTTAATGATGAAACTGGTTTGTACCTGATATTATACGAGGATGCTCCGCTTGTTGTCCATGTTATTGTTGCACCTGAAGAAGTAACCGAAGCCGAACTGATTCCGGTTGGTGTTGTGCAGGCGACGCTTCCGCTAGCCGGAGCAATGGCGCCTTGCGATGAAAGTAATGAAACCCGTGGCGCTATGCTCAGGTAATATTGCATCCTGTTGACCTGACCTTGTGTGAACATGACACGCGTGGCATCATAGGTGTAATCCATATAGTTCATGAACATGTCTCCGTTTGGGGCATTTCCGGTGCAGCCAGACAGATGCGGAAATGCGGGCGAACCACCATTTGCTGATTGCTGAGGCGGTGTATCATTCACCATATCATTTCCGCATGATGCATCTCCCCAAATGTGGCCCAATCCCAGCCAGTGACCTGTTTCGTGAGTGACAGTTCTTCCTTTTTTATAATTCCAGTTATTGGTAAACGTTCCTGTTCTTCCCACAAAATTATATCCGACAATGATCCCGTCGCTTGCCGAAAGTCCTGACCACGGATAAGAAGATGATCCTGCCGCGCCTGTTTTATTGCAGACCCAGATATTTAGATATTGCGTTGAGGGCCACGCATCGTGTCCGCCGGAAGCGGAAGAGCACACTGCTCCGTCACTTGAGAATGAGAGCACATTGGTAAAAGTTCGTGTGATTCCATTGGTAGCATTTCCTGACGGATCGCGTTTCGCCAACACGAATTGTATCTGCGCGTTTCCTTTTAGTGGCGCAAAAACGGAAGGAATATTAATAATATCGGGATTCAGCGCGTTGAAATCTTCATTCAGCACATCGATCTGCGATTGGATCTGCGCGTCTGAAATATTTTGAGCTGTTTGATTATATACGACGTGAAAAACAACCGGAATTGTAATTACCGGCATTGTGGTTGACATCAGTTTTAATGATTCACCTGCGTTTTCAGGGAGAGCGGGCACTTCGCCTCCGCGCGTTTCGCAAACAGCAACAGATTGTACCGGAGAGATGGGAGAAATTTTTTCTTTTTCACAGGAACTGAAAAAAAGAATTCCTGAAAGAAATAACAATAGTAAAAGAACTGATTTTTTTAATCCTGAAAAGAGCAAGGCAACTGAGCCTGCAAGGGGTCCTGAATTTTTTTTCATCATCAACTGAATTTAATTTATAAATATGTCATCCGTGGACCCGCAGGCAATCCAACTGAAATGGACAGATCAAACAGAAATAACCGTTTTGATTTGTGGCGCCTCAGATCCTGTTCACTATATCATCCACAACAGGAAAATATTCCTGTTTTCTTAATTAAAAATAAAAGTAGGGAAGATTAAATTACCCTGAAAGTCAATGAAGAATTAATAACAGAAATTATTATAAAATAACAGCAGGAAATTCTTCGACCTGAAAGAGATCAGTGCTTGTACTTCTTGAACTTAAAACCTTTTTTGTGCTGCTTTTTATGCGGATTCAGCGTTGGGGTCTGATTCAGGTTAATATTATTTTTCTTGGCAAGATCTGCGTTGCTTGTAAGCACGGAGGTATCTTCAATTTTTAATTTTCCGTGTGACAACTCGAGCAAATGACCAAGAATAACTTCATCAGGAACGGCATCCTTTGCCCAGTTCATGTGCGATTTCTTCAGTTGATTTGCTATGGTGCGTTTCAATTCCTCTTTCTCCGGACCTTCCTCCATTTCCACCGCTTTTTCAACAATCTCTTCAATGATCTTACCGTAGTGTTTGTATTTGATCTTGCCTGAAGGATAATTCACTTTTTCAGGTTTAGAGATAAAACTGGAAGCCTGAGGTTTTGGATAAGGAGAATCAACATCCAACTGGAAACCCGACATGATGAACAGGTGATCCCAGAGCTTATGCGCATAATCAGCTACATCACGCAGGTGCGGATTCAGCTGACCCATAACCTGGATAATGGCGTTGGCACAACGGTTACGCTCTGTACGATCTTCTAAGGTCATGCAATATTCAACCATACGATGTACGCTGCGTCCGTATTCAGGCAAAATAAGCTGAGGAAGTTGTGTGTTGTAATCCATTTCTTAAATAAAGTGAAAAGAAAAAATTAAAGGATGTGCAAAAAAATGATACACAAAGTTAATAAAAAAATCCTTGCTATATGGGTATTTGGCTCTCATTATGAAAAACTTGCATTTCACCTCATTTCGGGCATCCGTTCAAAATGATTAAATTTGCATCTTCAATTTAAAACGATATTTATGTTCGACAATAATGAATTCAGAAAATATGCCGTTAAACATCGCGGCATCAACAGTTCAACGTTTGATTCATACGTCAGCGCTTCTGTTCCTTCGGTTTATTCAATGACCCCGTACATCATCGAGGAACGTCAGTTGAACGTTGCCCAGATGGACGTATTCTCACGTTTGATGATGGATCGCATCATTTTTCTTGGAACGGGAATCAATGACCAGGTTGCAAATATTGTGCAGGCTCAGTTGTTGTTTCTTGAATCAGTTGACGCAAAAAAAGACATTCAGATTTACCTAAACTCTCCAGGTGGGAGCGTTTACGCCGGATTAGGCATTTACGATACTATGCAGATAGTACGTCCTGCTGTTGCAACTATCTGTACAGGTATTGCAGCGTCAATGGGCGCGGTGTTAATGTGCGCAGGTGAAAAAGGAAAACGTACGGCTCTTACGCATGCGCGTGTTATGATCCATCAGCCACTTGGCGGAGCGGAAGGTCAGGCGTCTGATATCGAGATCACGGCTCGTGAGATCCTGAAGCTGAAAAAAGAGCTTTACGAGATCATTGCCAAGCATAGCGGACAAACTTATGAGAAAGTATGGGCAGACAGTGATCGTGATTACTGGATGACTGCGGAAGAAGCGAAAGCTTACGGTATGATTGACGAAGTGCTCACGCGTAAGTAATTGGCGGGCACCTTTAATTTTTAATTACAGAATGGCTAAATCAACCCCCATAAAATGTTCCTTTTGTGATCGTGACAAAAAGGACGCAAAAATGCTGATCGCAGGTTTGAACGGACACATTTGTGATATGTGTGTGGCGCAGGCCTACAAGATAGTGACGAGCGAGAGTGACCAGGAGAGCCAGCAGGTTGCGGATGAAGCGTTGAATCTGCTTAAGCCCGCTGGAATAAAAAAATTCCTGGATGAATATGTTATCGGACAGGATGAAGCCAAGAAAGTTTTAAGCGTTGCGGTTTACAATCACTTTAAGCGTGTAGCGCGTAGTGCGAAAAATGAACAGGATGATATCGAGATTGAAAAATCAAATATTATTCTTGTTGGGGAAACCGGGTCCGGTAAAACATTGCTTGCCCGTTCAATTGCGAAATTATTGAATGTTCCTTTCTGTATTGCGGACGCGACGGTTCTTACAGAAGCGGGTTATGTTGGTGAAGATGTGGAAAGCGTATTGACACGACTGCTTCAGGCTTCTGATTATAATGTAAAAGCAGCTGAACGCGGAATTGTTTTCATTGACGAGCTTGATAAGATTGCCCGCAAGGGAGATAACCCGAGCATCACTCGTGATGTAAGTGGGGAAGGTGTGCAGCAGGGATTATTGAAGTTGCTGGAAGGTTCAATTGTGAACGTGCCGCCGCAAGGAGGACGTAAACATCCTGAAGCGAAAATGATCCAGGTGAACACCAAAAACATTCTTTTCATTTGCGGAGGAGCGTTTGTGGGAATAGAAAAAATTATCGCAAAACGTCTTAATACGCAGGCTGTAGGCTACAAAGCTTCATTAGATGAAAATGAAATTGACAGGGAAAATTTCCTGCGTTATATTCTTCCGATGGACCTTAAAGCCTTTGGTTTGATACCTGAGTTAATTGGCAGGTTGCCGGTGCTGACGTATTTGAATCCGCTTGACGCAACAACGCTGAGAAGAATTCTTATCGAGCCAAAGAACGCCCTGATCAAGCAATACGAACAACTGTTTGAAATGGAAGGCACAAAACTCATTTTTGAAGACGAGGTGCTGGATATGATTGTTGACAAAGCGGTTGAGTACAAATTAGGAGCACGTGGCCTACGTTCACTTTGCGAGGGAATTATGCTCGACCTTATGTACGATATACCTTCGCAAAAGAAAGCCCCCGCGGAATTTGTGGTCACGCTTGATTACGCAAGGAACAAATTAATGCATTCCACAATCAGCAGATTGAGGGCTGCTTAATAAAATGCTTTTCATTACATCTTTCTTTCCTTAAATTGGAGCCCTGTTATGGGCTCTTTTTGTTTTATGAAACTTTATCCGCTAATATTTTTTGTCTTGTTTTTTTTGTCGTCGTGCTCCGGCGATAAAAAAGAAAAAGATGTGTCCACAGAGGATACACTGAAAAAAAAAGACGTGGCTGAAAGTTTTAGTTACGCATCACAGTTGTTTAATATCGAGCCCCTCGAGTTTAAATTGAACAAGGATGATTTGCCGTTTCCGTTTGATGAAAATTTTCTGAGTAACAAAAACGTTAAGACGGTGATCATGCGGACGGACCTGCGCGAAAAAGATTTCAGCACCAAAGAAGAATTCAGGTGGGATGTTAATCAGGAAGGACAAATTATTCAGGAGCAGAAAAGCACAAAAGGAAAAATTGAAAATACGCTGGTACGGAAATATTCAAACGGTTTGTTGACAGAAATGGAGATTGCAAATCCCGGAAC
>CBIHPU010000125.1:0-8604 GCA_966211935.1 uncultured bacterium
CTGCTCAGGCTAACACAATCTTTGATTGATACTCCATTCATCCCGTCAATATAAATCTCAATTTTATTTGACGGACTTACGGTTAAGTCAACCAGGAATTTGTCAGTTCCTGCCAGGTGTTCCTTTACCAGATTCTCTATTCTGCTCTTTTCCAACATTTTTGCAATAAAAGAGGGGACTTCTTGTCCCCTCACACAAAATTTTAATTGCGAATGCAAATATAGCACTTTTTTTTTATTCACAAACTGATTTGGAGCAGTCTGTTTTTCGACGAATATTATGTTTTTTGGGCTAGAATTCCGTATTTTTACTATATAATTCGACCAGAATCGTTTTATTTAAATTTCAATCACATGTTAATCTCAAAAAGCAACTTTAAGGGCTTAAAATGGAAAGCGTTTCTGGGTGTTCTTTTTACATCACTACTATTCGTAACTGCTAACGCGCAGGAGCCGGATAAAAACAAGATTGTTGACTATGGCGAAAAGCATCCTCTGGTGTTCATCAGCGGAATTTTCGTTTTAGTTGCCATTGCTGTAGTGGTGGTTTACTTTATTTTCAAAAGGACATCCAAAGAGGAACAGCCCTCGCAGGGGTTTTCAAAACCTACTGCCCGAACCTCCAAACATCCGGCAGACAGACGGTATATTTCGAAAAAGTCGATACCACGGTAATTGAAAAAAGCTGCGAATTTCGCAGCTTTTTTATTTTTGGAATTGCCCGTGGGTTAATTTTCCCGCTTGCCTTTGTTATATTTCATGCGGCTGACTTCCTGCCCCTTTAAATCATAAAATATCCAGGTTCCATGCGCAAGACTCTGGGATTTGCTGGTTTTGCCGTTTTTCTCTTTGAATATTTTATATTCTGAAACACTTTTTAGCATTCCGTTCGAATAATACGAAGTAGCTTTCCCGGTAAGGCGCCCATCTTTAAAATTCTGCACCTGCATTAATCCGCCCGTAGGATAATAGTATTTCCATTCCCCGCTCTGCTTTCCGCGTTTATTGTATTTTCCTTCGGTATCAACGTATCCCCCCTTTTCAAAGTAAGAAATCCAATGACCAACTTTTAAATCGTACCAATAATCACCTGTTTCTTTTGGCTTACCGGTTTTATCCTGCCACGATTTCCAGGGCCCGTGCTTTTTTCCTTTAACGTAATTTACTTCATACGTTTGTTTTCCACTCGGATAATACGATTTCCATAAACTATCCAGCTCGCCATTCTTAAATGCGCCTATATTGAATGTCTGTCCGTTCTCGTACCATGACTGCCATACACCGTTCTCTTTTCCTTCCTTAAAACTTCCTTCCTGTAATTTTTTTCCATTCTCGTACCAGGTTGTCCACACGCCGTGCTTTACGCCGCTCTCATAAGGACCTTTCTTCCAAACCATTCCCTCCTTGTACCAATAGGTCCAGATGCTATCCTGTTTGTCATTCTTATATTTTCCTTCTGCTTCCTGTTTTCCATTCGGGAACCAGTATTTCCAAATACCCGACTTTACTCCGCTCTCAAAAAAACCTTCCATTTCAATTGTTCCATCGGAATGAAACCATCTCCATTTACCACTCTTGTTGCCTGCAGTATAAAAACCATCGCTCTTTGCTTTTCCGTTTTCATGATAGCTCTGAAAAAAACCTTCAAGCACTCCGTTCACAACTTCCGCTTCATAATTCAGCTTACCATCTTCATGAAAATAAAGCCACCTGCCGTTTGGTCTTCCGTTCTTATAATCTCCTTTTGCTTTTGGTTTACCGTTGGTCCAGAATAAAGCAAATGTACCGTTACCATCTTTTACAGACTGAATTCCTTTTTCGTTCCAGACATTCATAAGGTATTCAACAGAGTCTTTGAACTCGCGCTCAAGCATTGGCTTTCCATCTTCATAATATTCCTTCCATAAACCACACTTTTTTCCGGCGCAAAAGTTACCGGTTGAAGAAACATTTCCATTGCTGAAATAATTTACCTGATTTCCTTCCGCGGTATCGTTTGCAAAGTGACCTTTACTCTGAATAGTTCCGTTTTCGAACCAGTAGATCCACTCACCGTTTCTTTTACCATTTAAAAACTCTTCGCGGCTTTTTTCTTTGCCGTTCTCATACCAACTTATCCAGATACTATCCGGCTTATTAAAACGAAAAACCGTCACCTGTTCAGGCTTACCGCTGGCATAATAAAAACGGTTTGTTCCATTTTTTCTTCCACGTTTATAACTGATAAAACTTTTTACTGTTTTTCCATCCGGATAAAAATATTTCCACGTGCTGTCCTCTTTTCCGGCAAAAAACCATCCCTGAACAGAGGTATTGCCATCCTGGTAATACTGAACAAATTTTCCGTGTGCAACTCCTTTCACATGATCCTGAACGGATCTGATCTTGTTTTTAGACTCATCCCAATATTCAGTTTTTGGCTGAGATTTTGAGATTACAACTGCGAGCAGTGCAAAAATGCAAATAAGGTTTCGGGTGAAATTCATTACATCAAAATTATCACTATAACGCATGTAAGGGAAGAGGATACTCTTCAATTTGTAAACATTAACGGGTTGAAAGCGGCACGTTACCATTTAACAAGAATTGTGTCCGCACCTGTAAGGTTGTTCAAATACTGCCGTTACATTCTTAAATTTGAAAAAAATTAATTTTCCTGATGAAAAGATTATATCAGCTTTTTTTTCTGACACTATCTGTTACTGCAACAGCTCAAACCAAAGACGGCGACGCCGGATGGACCCTGGAGCAATGCATTGATTACGCGCTCAAAAATAATTTAAACATAAAACAATCGGAGCTGAATACAGAGGTTGCAAAAAACACGCTCACACAGACTAAAGCTAATACATTGCCAACGCTTAACGCCGGCGCGGCGCACACTTACAACTTTGGACGAACAATAGACCGTTATACAAACACCTTCGCCAACCAGATGGTACTTTCTCAGAATTTTTACGCGGCTACAAGCGTAACATTATGGAGCGGACTTTCACAATACAATACCATCAAACAGAACGACCTGAGTTATCAATCATCTATGCAGGCAGTGAACCAGCAACGCAATGATCTTTCTCTGAATGTTGCAACTGCTTTTCTGCAGGTGGTATATGCCGATCAGCTGATGTTGATACAGAAGAACCAGGTTGAGATTTCAAAAGAACAACTTGACCGCACAATAAAACTTGCAGACGCGGGAACCGTAGCAAAAAGCAATGTGTTTGATATAGAAGCTCAGCTTGCAGCGGATGAATACAATTACATTTCAGCTGAAAGCAATTACAAAATTGCACTGCTCACACTTCAGCAGTTGATGAATCTTGATTCTCTTCAGAATTTTACTATACAAAAACCAATAGTGGAACCGGAAGGCATGGATCTTGCGAACGTGAAAGTGAACGACATTTATAATGTCGCGTTGAAAAACCAGCCTTCCATAAAGAGCGCGGAGTTGTCATGGAGAAGCGCAGAGCGCGGACTTACTGCTGCAAAAGGGGGTTGGAGTCCTATTTTACTTTTCTCCGCGTCCATTGGAACCGGATATTCAGGATTGAATTATAATTACAACCCCGTGTATTCAACATATCCTGCAGGTTACACAAGCGACTCTGCAACTGTTTTTCTTATTCAGCCAGGACTGGTACAAGGGGGAAGAAAACCATTTGTTGACCAGTTTAAAGACAACGTAAACAAAAGCATCGGATTTCAGCTTAACGTACCAATATTTAACGGACTTCGCACACACACGTCAATACAAAATTCGAAGTTGAATGTATTTAATCAGAAACTGAGTTACGATCTTGCAAGACAACAGTTATATAAAAACATTGCACAGGCTCACGCAAACGCAGTTGCCGCAATGGAAAAATACAGTTCAGCTAAAAAAGCTACTGAGGCGGCGGAAGCATCGTATAACTTTACGGAAACAAAATTCAAGGCGGGCGCCATCAGCGCTTTCGATTTCAGTATTGCAAAGAACAGAGTAATGAAAGCGCAGACCGATTTGCTTAACGCGAAGTTTGATTATATCTTTCGCCTGAAAGTGCTGGATTTTTACCAGGGCAAACCGCTTACCTTTTAATTTTATGAAGAGAATTTTAATTTTTTTGTTCAGCGGAGCCGGATTACTCGCTTTATCGCTGATGATAAAAGGATGCGGCGCCGGAAATGAAATCCGTGTAAGCACAGAGAAGCCGGAGCTCCGCGATATAACAGAGATTGTTACTGCAAACGGAAAGATTCAGCCTGAGGTAGAATTAAAAATCTCCTCCGATGTTTCCGGTGAAATAGTTGAGATGAAAGTGAAGGAAGGCGACAGAGTAAAGAAAGGCGATCTGTTGTGCAGGATAAAACCAGATATTTATGAGTCATCGGTAGAAAAAATGCAGGCGACAGTCAGCAGCACCAAAGCAGGAATGCAGAACGCTTATGCAATGGTGGAACAAGCCAAAGCAACGCTCACAAACGCAGAAGCGGCGCACGCACGCAGTAAAAAATTATTCGATCAGAATGCAATTTCCGCGCAGGAATACGACGCAGCGAAAGCGCAATACGAAACCGCAAAAGCCAATTTGAAAGCCGCGGAAGAGACCGCGAAAAGTGCTGAGTTCAATATCAAAAGCGCTGAAGCTTCCATGCGCGAGGCGAGCACAAATCTGACAAAGACATACATTTATTCACCGGTTGATGGAACAGTTTCCAAATTGAATAAGGAAGCGGGAGAGCGCGTGGTTGGAACAGCTACAATGGAAGGAACGGAAATAATCCGTCTCGCAAATCTGAATGAAATGGAAGTGAGCGTGGATGTAAATGAAAATGATATCATTCGTGTACACCTCAACGATCCGGCATTTATTGAAGTTGATGCTTATGGTGACCGAAAATTCAGAGGCATCGTAACTGAAATTGCAAATTCGGCAAATACCGGCAATGGCTTATCGGTTGAGCAGGTAACAAATTTTACAGTGAAGATCCGCATACTGCAGGAATCCTATAAGGATCTTATCTCAGAAAATAATCCAGCGCCATTCAGGCCAGGAATGAGCGCAGCGGTAGAAATACAAACTAAAACGGTGAAGAAAGCTTTGTCCGTTCCTATTCTTGCAGTTACAACACGTGTCGATTCAAGCAAGATCGCAAAAACTGATAAAGAAGAAAAAGATGATAACGGACTTGAAGTAAGAAATCTGAACCTGGAAAAACAGGAACAACAAAAAGAAGAAATAAAACCTGATGAAGTAGTATTTGTTGTGAGCGGAAACGAAGTAAAGATGGTGAAAGTAAAGACAGGCATACAGGACAATAATTACATTGAAATAAAAGAAGGATTGAAGTCGGGAGAAGAAGTTGTCGCTTCGCCTTACACCGCGGTTTCGAAAGAGCTGAAAAACGGAAGCAAGGTAGTAGTGGTTCCAAAGGACGAATTGTTTACAAAGTCATTTGAAAAATAAATTGACCGGAACCTACATACTTCATCTCGAAACTTCTTCAACGGTTTGTTCCGTGAGCATTGCGGAAAACGGCAACCAGCTTTATCTGCGCGAAGAGGATAACGGATTTACCCATGCTGAACATCTGCACGTTTTTATTGAAAATGCGCTGAAAGAATGTTCGCTTAAACCTTCGCAGTTAAGCGCGATTGCTGTTGGCGCAGGTCCCGGTTCGTATACAGGATTAAGAATAGGAATGAGCGCGGCAAAAGGTTTGTGTTACGCGTTATCAATTCCACTCATCAGCATCGGTACACTTCGTACACTTTCCGTTCAGGCAAAAGAGCATCACCCATCAGCTCAATACTACATTCCACTTATAGACGCGCGCAGAATGGAAGTATACTATTCTGTTTACACCAATGAGCTGAAAGAAATTTCCGGCGCGCAGGCTACCGTTATTGATGAAGATCAGAAAGACAAATGGAAACAATTTTCCGGCGCAGCTTTTTTTGGATCTGGAATGGATAAATGCAGACAACTTTTAGATGCAATTGAAGGCGCCGTTTTTATTGATGGAATTAAGCCAACAACTAAAGCGATGCATGAAGAAGCATTCAGAAAATTCAGTACCCAACAATTTGAGGATGTCGCTTACAGTGAGCCTTTGTACGCAAAAGAGTTTTACGATACGCGTAAAGATCAGAAAGAATAATTGTAGGAGAGAGAAATTATGTAATCTGTACGGGGATCTTCTTCATTAAATCCTCTCTGAAAAATATAGGAAGCGGTAATACTGCTGAACTTATTCAACTCATAATCTACACCACCTGAAAGTCTGAACCGGTTGAAATTGCTGAAACGATATGAATGTTCATACCAGGCTTCAGCGCTGAAAAAAGGAACGTATCTTTTTTCCATATCCAGCTTCATCAATATTTTATTTCTGATAGCATTAGTAGGATTATATCCGTTGTTGCTTCTGCCTACCTGGTAATACTGCTGCTGTAAACGCAGCCGGTATGCTATGGTAACATAATCAATTTTTATACGGTAACTCATGTCAACGTAATATCGATGGCGCGTTCCATAAGTATTATCCAGTCTGCGGCGTTGCGATACGCGGTAATTGGCATATACACGAAACGATTTGCTCAGCTTGTGCGCGACGCCCAGATCCAGAAAAGCGTTGCTGAGTTCAGTAATATTTTCATTGAAACGCAGTTCGGGATTAAACGTGAGCGAAGTTTTACCGGTAAGTTTTTTTTCAACGTTAACACCTACCCATAACGAAGCGTCGTTGTACTGCGCCCAAATAAGTGCAGGGAAATGCAGGAGGCAACCAAGGAAAAATATGCTGTAAGATTTTTTCAATGAAAAATGAATTAGGAGCCCTTTCGGACCCCGCCATTCTCACGGTAATAGATTTTTATCTGCGCCATATCGCGAAGAAAATCAATTTTAATAATGTTGTAACGGTTGATATGAAGTCCCGTTCTGGCTTTCAGGTCCGCTAGAAAATCAGCCTCGCGTTCCGCCTTGATCAGCTCGATGTTTTCATACATGATGGTTTTAGTAAGCTCACGCTTCATCAGAATATTGCTTTCCATTAACCAGGCAACTGTAACAATAACCGAATCCACAGCAGCGAGTACTCCAACCTCATACATGAATTTAATTTTCTCAATCTTTAATACAGCAGAGAGTAGACCCATTGCTATCACAAGAAACAAATAAGTCATGTCTTTTATACTGATGTCTTCTGTCCTGTACCGCAGCATTCCGAACACGGCGAATAATCCGAACGCCGCTCCCATACTTAACTCAACTTTATTGAGGAAGTAACACATGAAAAAGATAATAAGGTTGAAAATGAAATACGTGAAAAACAATTCGCTCTGCTTGTATATTCTGAAATAGATAAACCGCAG
This sequence comes from uncultured bacterium, assembly GCA_966211935.1. Classification (GTDB taxonomy): domain Bacteria; phylum Bacteroidota; class Bacteroidia; order B-17B0; family Aurantibacillaceae; genus AM-1111. Next base: position 7,360 of record CBIHPU010000125.1, read on the forward strand.
AAGCACAAACATGAAAACAATATCTATGAGCAGTCTGAATCCCAGTTTTTCCAGGTAATCCCAGATCTCTTTTTCTTTGCCAAGGGCGTTCTCAGTAAGAACCTGTAAAAGGAACATAGTGTAATACTTTTTGAAGGTTAATTAATTTTGGTTTAAAGCTGTTTTTCTTCACTTTCTCCTCCGTATTCACAATAGCAAGGCAATACTTGCTTATTCATCCTTCACGAATATGAAGATGTTTCATCACTATGATAAATTCTGAAACTTGTTTTTTATCCTGTTTTACTTCTGCGATCACCAGGTTTTCCATTCTCACGCGCTTTCCGTCTTCTTTCACGAATTCAAGATCCGTATCAATTGTCAGACGTTCCGGCGAGTTTCTGCTTACCAGTGTAATTCTGTTATAATTTACCCAGACTACCGGCACAAGCGTGTCAGGATCGAATGGCAATTCACGCTTCAGAAATGATCCCGCGTCATCTGTAAAAATCTTCGGTACTTCTCTCTTCTTGATCCGCGTTTTTATTGTCCGCTCTTTGTTGTTCTTAAATTTCACTTCGAGAAACCCGAGATTGGAATCAACATAAGTGCGGTGTCGTATCTTATACCTGTTAAGCAAGCCATTATGGTGACGCATATAAAGATCAAGTGACCTTGTATCGTAATATAACGTGTGATAAGTTGCCAGGCGTTTCTGATTTATCTCAAGCGCCTTGTATTTATCTTTAATGGTTTCCAGGATAAACTTAAGCTGATCCTGACGGAACGTATACTTGGTATCTGTGCGGTCCATCAGCTTAACGCCATCCATTTCTTCCAGCGTAATTTTTTCGTAAGTATTTAAAGTCTCAATAAACTCCATCATCACTTAAATTCGTAAACATACTTTCGTTCCGCAATCAGTTTACCTGAAGCATCGTAGGTTTTCTTTTCAGTCTTCAACCCTTTTTTATCGTATGTGTAAACACTCTTTTTTACCATGGCGTTCTTCCCGTCAAACTCCTGCTCTTCTTCTTTTTCACCCAGCGAGTTGTATTTGATCACTGTTTTCTCTTTGATGTTTCCAGCTCCGTCATAAACTATCTCTTCAGTAACATCATTCTTATCGTTATACTTAAATGTCGTTTTCTTTTTTACAGAACCATCTGCATTGTATTCCACTTCCTCGGCTACATCTCCATCACCATTAAACACCTTGAGATTATCCTTTGTGGTTTTTCCATTCTCCACCACCTCGGCTGAAAC
>CBIHPU010000126.1:0-8596 GCA_966211935.1 uncultured bacterium
TGCCTGTATAGCTTCGTGCTGACCAACAACGCGCTTATGCAATTCATCTTCAAGACTTAAAAGTTTCTCGCGTTCGCCCTGCAGCATTTTCATAACAGGAATTCCTGTCCATGCGCTTACAACACTTGCAATTTCTTCACTGCTCACTTCTTCATTCACAAGCTGCTTGCCTTCGGCCTTTGCTTCGTTCAACCGCTCTTCGTATTCTTTCAGGCGCGCTTCTGCTTCCTGCATTTTACCATAACGGATCTCCGCGACTTTTCCATAATCGCCATTGCGCTCCGCGTCTTTGGCTTGCTGTTTTAAATCTTCTATCTGCAGTTTTATCTTCTGCACACCTTCAATCATTTCTTTTTGTCCCTGCCATTTCGCGCGAAGATCCGCACGCTGATCACTCAGGTTCGCGATCTCGCGATTTAATTCTTCCAGCTTACGCTGATCGTTTTCACGTTTTATCGCTTCACGCTCAATTTCTAATTGACGGATCTTTCTTTCCACTTCATCCAATTCAATCGGCATGGAGTTGATTTCCATTCTGAGTTTGGAAGCAGCTTCGTCCATTAAGTCAATGGCCTTATCCGGAAGAAAACGTTCAGTGATATAACGCTGTGATAATTCAACCGCGGCAATGATCGCTTCATCTTTTATTCTAACCTTGTGATGCGTTTCATATTTTTCTTTAATACCACGCAGAATAGAAATTGCATCTTCCGCACTTGGTTCATCCACCATTACTTTCTGAAAACGTCTTTCCAGCGCTTTATCTTTTTCAAAATATTTCTGGTATTCGCTGAGCGTTGTCGCACCAATAGCGCGCAATTCTCCACGCGCAAGAGCGGGCTTCAGAATGTTTGCCGCGTCCATTGCTCCTTCTCCTCCGCCGCCGGCGCCAACAAGCGTGTGGATCTCATCAATGAACATGATAATCTCACCTTCCGCGCCTATAACTTCTTTGATAACCGATTTCAAACGCTCTTCAAATTCACCTTTGTATTTCGCACCTGCAATCAATGCTCCCATGTCAAGGGAAAATATTTGTTTGCTCTTGAGATTATCGGGAACGTCGCCGCTGATGATACGGTGAGCAAGACCTTCTGCAATTGCAGTTTTACCAACTCCAGGTTCACCAACAAGGATCGGATTGTTTTTTGTACGACGCGACAGAATTTGTAATACACGTCTGATCTCTTCATCTCTTCCGATTACGGGATCAAGTTTTCCTGTTCTTGCCTGCTCATTTAAATTGATGGCGTATTTATTCAGCGCATTATAAGTTTCTTCCTGGCCCTGACTGGTAACTTTCGCGCCTTTGCGCAACTCAGCTATTGCAGCCTTCATATCTTTCTCGTTCATGCCGACATCTTTCATCATCTGGCTCACATTATCGCCGGAAGAAAGAATACCAAGCAGCAAATGTTCTATGGAAACATATTCATCCTTCAGATCTTTTTTGAATTTGTCCGCTTTTGCAACAGTCTGGTTGGCGTAATTCGAAAGATAAGGTTGTCCGCCCGAAACTTTCGGATAAGAATTAATAATTGCATCCAGTGTTTTTTCAAACACCTGCGGATTTACGTTAAGTTTTTTTAAAATAAATGGAGTAACGTTTTCATCCACCTCCAGTATTCCTTTAAGTATATGGCCATTCTCAACGGCCTGCTGACCGTTTTGAGTTGCAAGCAGCACAGCCTGCTGCATTGCTTCCTGGCTCTTAATTGTGAAATTATTCAAATTCATAAAATCAGTTTATTGTACATACTCATTATCAAAATACATTCCGTCTAAATTCTGTATAACAAAATGTCCGCAAAATGAGCGATATCACGACAGGATGGCGGTGAGATCAGGAAAAAGAGGAAGAAATGTCTTACAATTAATGGAGTTTCCAACTTTACAAGATATAATCATCTGTTTTTCGCAGACGGGTTAAAATCCCAAATAAATTTAATAAAAATTAATCGGGAAAATAATCCAGGTATATCCAGATCCCGAAGGGATCACACGTTTATAACATAACCATTATATCATCCATCCCCGACCCTGAAGGCGGTCGAACAATAGACAATACCTTTGCAACAATATTTCAATGTAATTTTCGGTGCGACACCTTTCAGGGTCGAAAAAAAAAATTCACGCAAGTCAGTTATAAACGTGTGATCCCTTCAGGATCAGAATTGATTTAAGAAAAAACATCAAATGCAAAATCTTAATCTTTTTTTTATGGTTTCAAGTCACCAGTGTTATTACAAGTTTCTTCGATCTGGATCTTGACTGCTTCGCGACACGACTCGGCGATCAAAACGTAACCCTTGCGTGAAAATATCTGCTGGAAAAAAGATTGGACCTTCTGTAATTTCCAATCCACAATTCAATAAGAATGAATGAACAGCTAATACTCCACTATGCGAAGAATAAAAAATTATTTCCACCTTTTCGGATCAAGGGGAAGATCGAAAATGAGAACGTCTTTGCTTTTTTTAATATAATCTGGCAATCCCTCTATATTTAATACTAATACTTTATATCCCTTGCTTTTTAATTTCTCTATTTCATCAATCGTTGGAATTCTTTTGTATGCGATCTTATCGGAATAAAACATGAACGGAATATCACCGTGCGGTGTGATGGTTGTATTGAAAACAACCCAATTATCTTCAGGCAAACGTTTATTTATACCTGTGATCACTTTCTTTTCGATCAGGTCCATAAACCTGTTGCTTCGCTCCTGCGGTCTGTACCAGGTGTGATAATCGGCTATGCGACTTAAATCAACGTACAAGTAACTTACTGCCACAATAAAAACTATCTGCACTGTAATCAGAATAATTTTTTTACTGATCCACTTCAACGGAAATGAAAAAAGAAACCAGAGAAAATTTGCCAGAGAAAAAAATATCAGTCCTGCGGCACCAAAAGGAAAGGCCGGCATTTTTGTCTGAGCCAGCGTATAGAATAAATAAACCACAACAATAATTGAGAAAACAAAAATCAGATGCGCTTTGTTTTTGAGTGAAAAAAGCAAATAAATAATTGACAAGGGTAATAATATGGTGATAATTGTTCCGGCGCCATAAAGCAAATTGATGTTTTCGAAATGGAAGTACCAGGATTCTGAATGGCCCTCAACGACTTCAGTAAAATGTCGCGCAGCTGTTTGAAATTCATAGGAACTTTCCAAAGGATAACGATAAAAAATAAAAATCTGCCATGGCAATACCAACATTACACAAACTAAAAGCGATTTGAATAAGTTCATCCATTCTCTTCTATTTTTCAGATCAGGCAACAAGGTCATTGCCCATCCAAAATAAACGAGTAGTCCAACCAGCCATTTAGTAAGAACTGCTGCTCCCGCAAACACGCCGACAAGAATGATCCATTTTAAGCTGTTGGAATTTTTGTTTTCAAACCAGGCCCAGAATGAAAAGGAAACATAAAAAAGAAAGGCAACATCATTGTGATCGGTGTTATATAATCCCGTACTTAATTCAAGCAGAAAATAAGATGAGGCACAAAGAACAGCAGTTAGATACGCGACATTTTTCGAGGAAATCAGGCAGACCATTCTATAAAGAACGACAGTTAAAATGGAATGCATTAAAATGCTTGGCAGTCGCACGGCTATTTCATTCACGCCGAAAAGTTTGATGCTTAAAGCTGTCTGCCAGAGGAAAAAAGGCTGTTTGTGCAGCCAGACGTGATTCGCGGTCCAGTCCTGATAATTATAATTTAAAACAGGATTCTCATATAAGGTCGGCTTTAAAAAATGATTGCCGAGATTTTTAGAGACAAGCGCATGAAATTGTTCGTCCCACAAGAAAAGAAAATCATCGAGCAAGGCGACTGTGAGAGAAAGAAGAAAAGTAAAAGCAAATAAAAAAATCAAACTGATTTTAGTTTTGCCTGAGTAGAAGAAGGAAGCAGAAATTATGAGAAGAAGGAAGGATGCTAGAAACATCCATTGATGTTGTGAATCGAAAAAATTGAAATAGGGCATTCCGAACTATTATCTTAATATTATACAGGAGAAACAAAGAATTCAAAATCCCCTGATGGCACGATATTTCCTTGTGTTATCGCGTCATGAGTTGACACAAACTCTAACTGAATAATGCAATTTTTCATTTGAATTTATAGTGAATTTCCAGCGATACGAGCTTATAGCTTGATAGTCGAAACCCAGATTCAGAATAGGTATGAAAAATTGTATAAGTTGTTTTTTTGTGCCATCCAACGAATAAATTAAGTGTACTTCTGAACTGAAATCTGTCATTAAGATCTACTTTGAGGCCAGAAAATGCTGATGCGCAAACAATGTCTTCTTCATTTGTTTTTTTTCCGCTGTCTTTTCTGAAGCCATATGTTTTTCCATATACAAGGTCTGTTCCAATAAAAATGCCCTTAAGATTTTTCTTTAGATAAAATTCTTTTCCAATTGCAAAATTCATCGTCGCGGTTGTAAACGACGACTTTAAATACAAAAATCCATAATAATTAAAATTGATTGCAATCCGGTTTATAAATAATTTTTCTATTTTTTTTCTGTTATCAATATACTCCAATCCCCATCCAAATTTTCTCGGGTATAGTCCGATTAAAGTTCCGTTACCATGTTTTGTAACGTCAATTAAAAGTGCAGGATATACATCAAAGACATAAACACCGCCCCAATTCATTGAGAAGCCCATCTGTCTCATGAATAAGTCATCACTTTGAGCTTTGACAGAATAAGAGTTGAGCAAGACACTTATAAAAAGAAATATCTGAATTCTTTGCAGCACTTTTTTTGTTCTTTTGATTTCATTAGCATCTCATTCTTCCTAAATTCGATTTTATAACTTTTAATATAAATAGCATCATTTTCTTTTTCAATTTATCCAGTTTTAGTTCCATTCAGTCCGAAAAAGAAAAATTTCAAGTCAATTATTTTTCAAACACCAATCTATAATAGTAAGTCGAACTTCCAAGAAGAATCAATTGCTTCTTTTTCAATCGTTCAATTTTCCAGGTAACTCCCGTCAAATTCTCTGGATTTAATATTTCACGCTGAGTAGATCCGATCCCTTTTGTCAGAAAGGACAGCGATAGTTCTGCTTTATTATTCGCTAATATTGCGTTATATAAATAATTTCTACACTGAATTTGCAGTTTCTCAGATTTCTTTTCCCGAAAAATCGCAAGCGTATTTTCATAGAAATAACTATCTCCACCAGTATTAATCAAATTCGTTGAATCAATTCCATTAACTTCATAAAGCTTTAATTTCCACGGATCGTTATCATCCGTTAGCAAATTTCTAATCGCGCATGCATGTAATCCTCCATCCGGATATTTTTTGCACCTGGTAAATAATAATCCTAGAAATAAAAAAACAGAAAGTATTTTAAAAACTATTCTCATTGTCTGAATTTGTTATTCTTCAAGCAGCTTCCAGTTCCATATTACTCTCTTTCAAAAATTAATGTATATGAGTTATTCCAATTGGCGGTTAAAACCAATTTTTTCTTCTTTAATTTCTCAACTGTCCATACTGGTGAATTAACTTTCTCGGGATTGAAAATCTCAGTTTGATCCGGACCTCCCAATTTGTTATAAAGGCTAAATGTCAAAACAGATTTTTTCTCCAGCAGATTAGCGTGGTAAATATATTTGCTATTATGTATTGAGAATTTCGTTCGTTCGTCTTTGTATTTAAAAACAAGCAATGTGGTAGAATAATAATAAGGATCGTCCGATGTGTTAATCAAAAATGTCGAATCAATACCATTAACAGAATATAATTTTAATTGCCACGCTTCGTCTCCTTTAGTAAGGAGATTCCTTCGTGCACAAGCATGCAAACCGCCGTCCGGATATTTTTTGCAAGTAGAAAAGAATATTCCGCAAATCAGTAAGGCTGTAAGAATTTTAATTGCTTTCTTCAAATATTGTTGTTATGACACGCAATCCATCGAAATAAAATTAAGAAAATAAATTACTTCTTTCTTCTGGCCTTCAATACTTCAATCACGTCATTCAACTCAAAGCCTTTTGCGTGGAGCAGAATTAAATAGTGAAATAATAAATCAGCCGCTTCATTCAGAAATAAATCTTTGTTATTGTCTTTTGCTTCAATTACAAGTTCAACAGCCTCTTCTCCAACTTTCTGCGCCACTTTATTAATTCCTTTTGCTAAAAGCTGACCGGTATATGAATCTTTATCTCCGGATACTTTTCTTTTCCGGATCACCTCTTCCAGCAAAATCAAAAAATTATCAGAAACATTAGTTTCTCCGAAACAGGTATCCGCGCCGGTATGACAAACAGGTCCTGCGGGAACTGCTTTAATTAATAATGTATCATGGTCACAATCTGAGCGGATCTCTTTTACATGCAGCACATTTCCGCTCTCTTCGCCTTTCATCCACAACCTTTTTTTGGAGCGGCTGTAGAATGTAACCTTTAATGTTTTCTCTGTTGCAGCAAGTGCTTCTTCATTCATGAAACCCAGCATGAGAATTTTGCCAGTTGAAAAATCCTGAACAATAGCTGGCATTAAACCATCCGCGTATTTTTTAAAATCTGTTTGCATGGGGCAAAGGTATTTCAATTTATGTTGACTTGTATTTCGCATCTGATGACCCACATGGTCTAGACACAGAAGGCCTATATAAACAAGAAGTTCCCTCCTTCGTCGGGAAAGAATATGTGGAGGGTATAGACGGGAAAGAATACGTGGAGGGAATAGTCGGGTAAGGATATGTGGAGATGGAAGTCGCGAAGGAACAAGAGGAGGAATGTCGTAAACTTATTTTGCGTTCTCAAAACCGGCGGAGATTAGTTGATTTCTCTTACTTTTACAAGGTAATTTCGAAATGATGAATCCGAAAAAAGTAATATTAGCAACAATTACAATTTTATTGCTGGGCTTTTACTCCTGCTGCAAAGATCCTGGTGATGGGGGCAGCGCAAACCTTGTCGTGTATCTTAAACATCATGAAAAAACTATTTTAAGTTATCCTGATTCTTTTGCCGGTTATCCGCAGGGATTCAAAACGAAGATCTATTTAAAGTATGATGCTGAAGAATCACCGGGAACTTCGCCCAGCGCATATGACAGAGTAGTTGAAGCGGGCGCGCACGCGGATCATCTGCATGTTGAAGGATTGAAGTGCGGTAAATATTTTATTTATGGAGTCGGCTACGACAAGGACATTTATATGCCGGTACAGGGAGGCATCGCCATAAAAATAAAACACAGAGAGAGGAAAAAAGAAATTTCGGTTGATGTTCCGGTAGTGGAATAACTACTCCATTCTCGAAAAACTTTTTGCTGTTCTTTTTGCTCTGAAAGAAGGTTTAAAGCCGCCAAATACAACATATTTTACAAAAAGATAACCCGGAAAACAATCAAGATGAATCCTGATCCCGACGGGATCACACGTTTATAACACAAACATGTATCCTCATTACCGACCCTGAAGGCGGTCGAACAAACAATAATAAATACCTACGCATTTTGCCTTAAGTTAAATTTGGTGCGACGCCTTTCAGGGTCGAAAAAAAATTTACGCAGATCTGGTTATAAACGTTTGATCCTTTCAGGATCATAATTGACTGAAGGGATCAAATATCAAATACAAAATCTTACCTCTTCCCTTTTTCTTTACGGGATTTAGAGTTATAATTGTTGGACACTCTTAAGAAAAGTATCATTACTTAATAAAAAATCATCTATTTTTCGTAGGCGGTTTAAAGGCGCCGAATATACCGTACTTTACAAAAAGATAAACTGCAAAAGCAAGGTGAATCCTGATCCCGATGGGATCACACGTTTATAACACAAACATGTATCCTCACTACCGACCCTGAAGGCGGTCGAACAAACAATAATAAATAACTACGCATTTTGCCTTAAGTTAAATTTGGTGCGACGCCTTTCAGGGTCGAAAAAACATTTACGCAGATCTGGTTATAAACGTTTGATCCTTTCAGGATCAGATTTTATTGAAAAATAAGTTGACTTTTAATTCTCCAACTATTTTTAGAGATTCAATTAACTAGAGATACTTTTGAATTTTCGGATCTGAAAGAAGTCCGGAAAACTCCTGCTGATTCATTAACCGTTCCTTGTCTTTAAATCCTAATTCAAAAGACTTACTGATCAATTCAATCGCTTCTCTTTTATTTCCCTGCCTGGCGCGAAGCAGTGCTTTTAAATATGCCCACTCGGGATTTTCAGGATCAACAACACTGTAAATTCCAATTAATCTTTCCAAAGTAAGCATGTCCTGCTGCGCCTGGGGTGAATTGATGGTCATGTAAACTGCCAGACTTACATAACTCAATACACGCTTATTCATTCTGTATTGCTCCGTATTTTTCTTGTCGGCATTGATGCGCTTCACTTCGTTATCCCACCACTCAATACTTTCTGAAAATAACTTTTGAAAATAATCGTTCTGTAAAACTGCTTCCCGCGCTTCTGCTTTTTCCTGCACGCCAATCATTAATTTAAAAGTCGAACTCTCTTTTAATTTTTTCAATTCATCCTGCTGAGATTTTACATCAAAAATTCCCGAATAAAAACCTACAAAATTTTTAAGTGCCATATACT
>CBIHPU010000127.1:0-8575 GCA_966211935.1 uncultured bacterium
CTTCAAACAACGTTTAATGACACTCTAAACGATTTGCCGCGTCAGTACCAGCTTATCAAAAATGAAAAGGGTGAGTTTAAACAGAGGAAGAAAATTGAACTGATGCCACCGGAAGAAGCCGAAAAAGAAAGTGCAATAGAAATTGAACTGGCTCTTGCTGAAGCGGAACTGGAACTTGATTTGGAATTGCTGCGTCTAAGACAGGCAGCTTAAAAATTTATCGTCATGCAAATAACCACTGGAAACTATTTTGAACATGTTGCAAAAGTTGGCATTGAAAATATGCCTCCCGGCGTAAAGAACATGCACAGCCTTATTGACCAACTTACAAAAGGTGGTCAAGACTGGAGTATTTATCTGGCTCAGAAGTCCAAATTCGATAAGCAATTTGAAGCGATTGAATTGCTTTACAAGGAAAAGGATAAAAAAACGGTTGCACCGAAAGCGGAGCAAGAGCCAATAAAACCTGAAAAGAAATCTAAGGTAGAGCGACTTAAACCTGCAACGGAATCACAGCCTGTAAAAAGAGAAAGAACTGAAATCAGAAAACCTGTTCCTTGTTCTTCCGGGGTTACGCCATCGCCAAAGCCGAAGAAATATAAATTGCCGGAAGTGAATGTAAGAGGCAAACGAGTTCCAACTATTCATCCTGAGATTGCTCTGATAAAACGCTACGCCCTGCTTCATGGTAAAACCAAATCAAAAGAACAGATACTTTCTTTTATCAAATCCATTCAGCGCGCCATTGCTGAGGAGAGGATCACAAAAAAATCCAGGCACGCGAAAACAGTCAATGAAATTCAATCGGCATTGGTGAAAGTGTATCACAAAATGAGCCAGCCGGTAACATTTCATTTCAAAAATGCGGATCTGGTTCGTTATTTAAAAATTGCCCGGTCAGAACATGTTCTTCCAATCGTGCGCTTTATAAAAGCTTTTGTTAGTATGCAGGAAAAGCAAATTACAAAGCAACGAGCGGAGCGACTTTATGATGGAATTACCAAAGCAATAAAGGAAAAGGCCATTTCCTCAAAGGATAAATATTTTAATCATATCAAAGCAATTTTAAAGGCACTGTCAGCCTATGGAAAAAATGAGAGGGCGGGTATAAGCATTACAAGCAGCCAACTTAACGGACTGCATGGAGTTTTAAAAAAATGCAATTGTCAGCACTCTGTTTCCGGTTTCGAGTACGAGGAAATTTTTGATGATAATGAAAGTGAATTGGCCGGTATCGAAGAAACAAGTCCGCCGCAAAACACCATCCTGAATTCTCTTGATGTAATAAAACTCCAAACTGATAAACTCGGCTTTGATGGAAAGTACCTGGACTTCATTGGTAATCCCTCACGCGGATTCACTGCGCTGATTTACGCGAAACCTAAATTCGGTAAATCAATCCTGGCTGTTGATTTCGCTGGTTATCTATGCCGGAATCACGGTAAGGTGCTTTATGTTGCAAGGGAAGAAGGATTTGATGATACGCTGAAGGAAAAGTTAAAGCAGGCTGCACATCCGAATCTTGATGTTTCTGATTACTTGCCTAGTAACTTAACTGGTTACGACTTTGTTTTTCTTGATAGCGTAAATAAGATTGGCCTTAAGCCACAGGAAATTGAGGCACTCGAAAAAAAATATCCGAAGACTTCATTCATTTATATTTTTCAGTCTACCAAAGACGGCAACATACGCGGGGGATTGGAATACGTGCATAACGTTGACGCGGTAATTGAAATACCGGAAAAGGGACGGGCTGTGCAGAATGGGAGGTATAACCAGGGGGGCGAAATGAGGGTGTTTTAGCGTCATAAATCTATTTTTTGATCCTGTCTCATCTTTTGAGGCGGGATTTTTTTTGTTACACCGCGATTTTCACTTTTTTCCGACTATTTATAATAGATGACAAACATCAAAAAATACCTTATTTCGGTGGCCGTAGTAGGGTATGAACTAAAAGGTCACAAAATTCTTTTTTGCCCTAAATGCAAAAAAGACCCATGCATCTGTAAGCGAAAGCCGCTTACAGACTAACCTTCCATTACCCCGACGTTAAACGCCGGGGTTTAATTTTGTTTTTCGAGCATAGGTGAGATTCGCTTTTCATTCAAAATCTGTCGCATAATTTTATTATTTTTGATTCAGGAGAACGCCCGTTTGATGGAGACATTGAACGGGCATTTTATTAACTGACTTCTATGGAAAAATCGTAATTTCCATCTCTGGAAAAATAAAATTATTGAGACCCCGCAATGGCAAAAAAAACAAAAGAAGTAGTAGAAGAACTATTAGAGAAAAAACTTTGGAAAGCCGCTGATAAGCTCCGTAAAAACATGGATGCTGCCGAATACAAGCACGTAGCGTTGGGTTTGATCTTCCTGAAATACATATCCGATGCTTTCGAGGAACTGTATAACAAATTGAAAGCGGGCAAGGGCGAATACGAAGGGGCCAACCCGGAGGACAAAAATGAATACATTGCAGAGAAAGTATTTTATGTGCCGCCTTCTGCGCGCTGGACATGGTTGCAAGGCAGAGCCAAATTACCCACCATTGGTAAAGACATTGATGATGCAATGGATGCCATTGAAAAGGACAATCCGTCACTGAAAGGCGTTTTACCAAAAGTATTTGCGCAGGAGAAACTGGATAAAGCCAGCGTTGGCGGTTTAATTGATCTTATCAGTACATCCGTACTTGGCACAAAAGAAGCGCAGAGCAAAGATGTATTGGGCAGAGTGTATGAATATTTTTTGGGAGAATTTGCGTTGGCTGAAGGTAAAAAGGGCGGACAGTTCTATACGCCTGCGAGCGTAGTAAAGTTGCTTGTTGAAATGCTGGAGCCTTATGAAGGACGGGTGTTTGATCCTTGTTGTGGGAGTGGAGGAATGTTTGTGCAGAGCGAAAAGTTTATCAAAGCGCACCAGGATTATTACAAGAAAAAAAATGCTTCGACAGGATTAGCAGCAAATAAATTATCGCTTAATCCAACAGATCATATTTCTATCTACGGACAGGAAAGCAACCAAACTACCTGGCGATTGGCAAGAATGAATCTCTCAATTAGGGGCATTGACAGCAGTAATGTGAAATGGAACAATGAAGGCAGTTTTTTGAATGATGCACACAAGGATTTAAAGGCAGATTACATTATTGCCAATCCTCCATTTAACGATAGCGATTGGAGCGGAGAACTCTTGCAAACAGATGCACGCTGGAAATACGGAACACCGCCTCCCGGCAATGCGAACTACGCATGGATACAACATTTCATCTATCATTTAGCGCCAACAGGTAAAGCTGGATTTGTTTTATCAAAAGGTTCACTCACTTCCAATACCAGCAGTGAAGGTGAAATACGAAAGGCTTTGGTGGAAAACGATCTCATTGATTGCATAGTAAACCTTCCGGCAAAACTGTTTCTGAATACACAGATACCGGCTTGCCTTTGGTTTCTCAGCCGGAACAAACAAAAACACAAAGGAAAAATCTTATTCATTGATGCCCGTAACCTGGGCCACTTAATAAACAGGCGAACAAAAGAACTTTCTGATGAGGATATAAAAACTATTGCCGCCACTTACCATAACTGGCGTACAGGCGAAGGTAAATACGAAGATGTTGCTGGTTTTTGCAAGGTGGCGACAGTGGATGAAGTAAAAGCCCTCAACTATGTTGTTACGCCAGGAAGGTATGTAGGCTTACCGGATGATGAAGACGATTTCAATTTCGCCGAGCGCTTTACTTCGTTGAAAACCGAACTGGAAAACCAGATAGCTGAGGAAGATGCTTTGAATAAACGTATTGCAGCCAATCTTTCAAAAATTAAAATGGAGGGGATAGCATGAGTGAGTGGAAGGAAGTCATATTAACCGAAATAACATCAAAAATTGGTGATGGACTGCACGGCACACCCAAATATGACGAAGCGGGTGATTATTATTTCATCAATGGGAATAATTTAAACGAAGGGAAAATCATAGTTAAACCAGACACTAAAAAAGTAAATGAAGATGAGTTTATTAAATACGGTAAACCATTATCAGAAGTTACGATACTACTTGGCATCAATGGAACAATCGGAAATGTGGCATTTTATAATGGTGAGAAATGTGTCTTAGGGAAGAGTGCATGTTACATCAATGTCAATGACAAAGTTGATAAACACTATCTCTATTACAATTTTCTCAATAGAGATTTTCAAATCTTTTTAGAAGGAATAGCAACAGGAACTACTATACCAAATGTGCCGCTTAAAGGATTAAGAGAATATTCCTTTAAACTCCCGTCCTTCCCCGAACAAACCGCCATAGCTGAAATACTAAGCAGCTTAGATGATAAAATTGAGCTGTTGCACCGGCAAAACAAGACCTTAGAGCAATTAGCAGAAACGCTTTTTAGGCAGTGGTTTGTGGAGGAGGCGGATGAGAGTTGGGAGGAAAAAAGTCTATTTGATGCGATAGAGTTAGTTGGTGGTGGCACACCGAAAACGTCCGTCTCCGAATATTGGGACGGAAATATTAAATGGCTGGCTGGTGGAGATATTGCTTCAAGTCATAAAAGTTATGTTACGAGTTCTGAAAAAACGATTTCAGAAGAAGGGTTAAACAATAGTTCAGCTAAACTCTTGCCGCAATTTTCGACAGTGATAACAGCAAGGGGAACCGTTGGGAAATATTGCCTGCTTGCCGAGCCAATGACTTTTAGCCAATCCAATTATGGTATTAGACCCAAGTATAAAAACTGTTATTTCTTCACGTATTTGCTCGTTGCCCATTCAGTTGAGGAATTACAGTCTGCGGCTTATGGAAGTGTATTCGATACTATTACCACGAATACTTTCAAAGAACATAAGATACGACTACCGGGGGGAAACGTTATTCTTGAATTTGAAGAATCAATAAAATCTTATTTTAATAAAATGCTTTCAAACACAAATCAAATCCATACTCTTATAAAACTTCGGGATATTTTGTTGCCTAAGTTAATGAGTGGAGAGGTTGTAATAATATAGAATAATTAAAACGACAAGTCATGAAAAATAAAATTGCCTCACGAATCAGGGAGCTAAAAAATTATGTTGATAAACAAAGGACACTAATTATCGGGATAAATAACGCTATTGAAAACGATAATTTTAGACCCAATTTGTCTCAACAAAAAGTTATTGATCATATTTGTGAACAAGGAAAAACGACCTTAAAAGAAATTAAGAGATTAGAGAAACTGATGAATAATCTTTCTTAATCTGCGAAAACAAATTATCAAATAACCATTAATTAAAACCTGAATAACCAATCTGCTTGGAATGCCGAAGTTGATGAGTGGTGAGATTAGAGTGAAAATAGATTAATAATTATGAGTGAGCATATCAACAGATATCATAAAGGTTCAGAATGGAGAAAATGGGATTTGCATTTTCATGCACCAAGTAAATATACCTGTGCTAAAAATGACCAATATGTTGGTGCAAACTTAGAAGAAAAGCAAGCAAATTTCATTTCCGAACTCAAAACCGTTTCTGATATACCTGTTATCGGCATAACCGATTATTTTTCATTGGACGGATATAGAATGGTTATATCAAAGAAAGCTGAATTACCCCAGTTTGATTTGATTTTACCAAACATCGAACTTCGGATTACACCAGTTACGACGGACAACAGAAAAATAAATCTTCATATAATACCTAATACTGAAGTTTTAAGTGTCGATGCAATAGAAAGATTTTTGCACAAATTTGAGTTCGGTCCAGACAAACTTACGTGTAAAGAAGCTGATTTGATTCAACTTGGGAAAAAATTGAATTCAGGATTAAGCAATGAAGAAGCATTTAAGAAAGGATTAAATGAATTTGCAATCAGTTATGATAAATTTTTTGAAGTTTATAATAGCCTTTCAAATAAAGTAAAAGAAAACATTCTAATTGGTGTTTCAAATAATAGTGGCGATGGAGTATCAGGAATAAAAGACATTCAAGGAATAAGAGAAGTTATATATTCTGGAGTACATTTTATTTTTTCTTCACAGCCGGCTGATAGGGATTACTTTTTAGGTGATGGTGTCGATAGCAAAAAGCTTATAAAACAGAAGTATGGAAATCTAAAGCCATGTTTGCACGGCTCTGACTATCATGGCTCCAAAGATGGAAAAACAATTTGCGTTCCCGATTTAAATAGATACTGCTGGATAAAAGCGGACACAACATTTGAGGGACTAAAACAAGTTAAATATGAACCCGAGGATAGAGTATTAATTCATGCCAATAAGCCTGAAGAAAAAACGGGCTATCAAATTATTGACCGTGTGGAAATCATCTCAAACTTGATTTTTAATTCAAAAATTTCTTTTAATGCCAATTTAAATTCCATTATAGGAGGCAGGTCTTCAGGAAAATCGGTTTTATTAGGTGCTATTGCTAAAAAAGTAAAAACATCCAGAGCTATTGAATTGTCAAGCAATGATTATCTGGAGTTTGTTCAGTCTATTTCTGATACAATTAAGGTTATTTGGAAAGATGGGCAAGAAGAAAACAACAGAGAAGTAGAGTACTTTGAACAAGGCTACATGCACAAGATTGCTAAAGATGAGTCGCAACTCAACCAAATTGTAAACGAGATATTAATTCAAAAAGGCAAAGAAGCTCTCCTTGATAATTACAAACGAATATTGATCGATAACTCTAAAACTATTTCGGGCTTAGTAAGTGATTATTATCGGTTATTGCAAGATATACATGAGAAAGAGCAAAAGGCAAGAGATAAAGGGGATAAAAAAGGAATAGAAGATGAAATAACGAAACTGAAAGATGAATTAAAGAAGCTCTCTATAACAACAATTACAGAAGAAGAAAAGCAAAAGTACGAGCAAGTTAAGACAGACTTAAATATTCACACTAACCAGATTCAATTACTGTCGAAGGATATTGATTTATTTGAAAAGTTAAGACTAGTTAGCATTTTCAAAGATAGTATGGCTTATGAATTAATATCTCTTTCTGAACCTAAGAAAATTAGTTTGTCTGATGCTTTAGATGCAATTAAATTAGAAGCAAATAGAAAATGGAAAGATGAAATTAACAAGTTAATTAATTCGTGTAAAGATGAAAAAAGAGAGCTAATACAAAAAAATACAGAGTTAGAGAAAGACATTGTTTATTTAAGGGTTCAACAAGCTTATAAAGACAATGCTCAACTTTCGGAATTCGAAGTGAAAATAAAATTGCAAACGGATAAACTTTTTGAAATCACTTCAATTTTAGGCGAAATTGATAATTTAAAGAAACAATTAAGTCACACTAAAGAGAAAATTAAAACTGGTCATAAAACTTTCTATAATAAAATCAATGAAATAATTCCGAAGCTTTCAGATGCCAAAGATGGATTAGAAATTAAAGCCAAATGGAAGTTTGAAGGAGATACATATAGAAATATTTTATATGCTGGACTAAATCTTCAAGGGTATGTAAATCAGGGCTTGGCAAATTATCAATATTTAAACTTTGAAAATTTTGAAACACATCAATTCGATTTATTCGAAAAACTCGAGAAAGAGCAATTAACATTAAAAGGTGGTTACAATAATCAAAGCTTAACGTCATCTTTATTTTCGACAAACTTCTTTACTTTGAATTATGACCTTGAATATGAAGGCGATGATTTTAAGAAGATGTCGGATGGTAAAAAGGCATTTGTTGTGCTCAAATTGTTACTTGATTTTAATGACAAAAACTGTCCAATTTTAATTGACCAACCCGAAGATGATTTGGACAATAGAGCAATTTACAAAGACCTTGTTCAATACTTACGAAAAAAGAAAAAACTAAGACAAATTATCGTAGCGACACATAATCCTAATATTGTAGTTGGAGCGGATAGTGAATTAGTTATTTGTGCAAATCAACATGGTGAAAAGAACGTAAACAACGGTGAAAAAAAATTCCAATACGTAACAGGCAGTTTAGAACATACTTTTCCTCGTATACAGGGCAAAGACGAGATTCTGGAATGTCAAGGTACAAGAGAGCATGTTTGTGAAGTATTAGAGGGAGGAAATACTGCGTTTAAATTGAGAGAGAAAAAGTATTCAATTAAAGAATGAAACTCATCACCGAAAATATAATTGAACAATCAGCGATTGAAATTTTGCAATTGCAGGGATGGGAATATGCCAACGGCAAAGAGATTTCACCAGAAGGTTTATTTTGCGAAAGGGAAAGCTTCAGCCAGGTCGCGCTAATTAACCGGCTCAGAGGGGCGGTTGCCAAAATCAATCCACATATTCCGGTTGATGCACAAGAAGCGGCCATACAAAAAGTATTGCGTATTGCTTCGCCGGATTTATTGCACAACAACGAAGAATTTCACCGTTTGCTGGTAGAGAAAGTAAAAATCCCCTATCAGGAAAATGGATATGAACGCAGCTATGAAGTGGCATTGATCGATTTTGAAAACACGGCCAGCAATCAGTTTTTGATAGTCAATCAATACACCATTATTGAAAACAACCAAAATAAACGACCTGACGTATTGCTATTTGTGAATGGTTTACCATTGGTAGTAATAGAACTGAAAAATGC
>CBIHPU010000128.1:0-8563 GCA_966211935.1 uncultured bacterium
TCCAACTTTTTATTTCATCAACCGAGAAGGTCAGCTTGTGTTGTCTACTGCACCCGCACCCAGCCAGGGATTTGAAGGAACTCTTCAGCAAATGTTCCATCCCAAAAAGAAACCAAAGGGACCTTGAGAAGTGGCAATTCGGCTTCAATTATCTCCGCAAAATAAAATTCTTCAGATATAATTTCCTCCAGTTTTCACCAGCTTCCGCATTCAGATGATCCAGCGGACTGTAATTGTCTGTCAGAATCGGAACTTCAGCCAAACTAAATTTCTCATCTATTTCCCCGTAAAATTCTATTGTATCGGATTTTTCTGACGCATAAATAAGAATATTGCGGTCCTCTTCTCCCATCGCAGACGCAACGAGTTTTATTTGCATGCCAACAGATTTCATGGTCGCTATGAGCGCGTGATTTCCTTTTCCGGATGGAAGTGATAAATATCCATAAGTATTTACAATTATTTTCCCACCGGGTAAAAGCGAATTTTTCATCTTACTTAAACTTTCCTTCGTCAACACATAAAAAGGCGGATCCTCTCCTTTAAATACATCGATCATTATCACATCATATTTTTCATTTGTTCGATTGATATAATTACGCGCGTCGTCAATAACAACATCTACATCCTTATCAAGTGCAAAATATTTTTTCGCTGCTTCATAATTTCGTTTGTCCAGCTCAACCGCGGTAACATCATAATTTTTCTTCGCGAAAATATTTGCGACAATTCCTCCACCCAAACCTAACACAAGCGCTTTTTTTCTTTCGGAGGTCATTATGATATTGCTATCGATGACCCGCGTGTAATCCATAATGTGCCGGTCATTTTCAAAATCATAACCCGACTGGATTATATTATTAACCAGAAGATATCTCGGATGTTTTTTTAATCCTGTTGTTTCATCCACGTGTTCAAAGTCTACAACCTCAATGTGACCGAAAATTCCATCCGATTCATATAAAACGGAAAGATCATTTCTCTGATTTTTCAATACCGTCCACGCCACAAAAGTTGCAAAGGCAAAGAATAAAATTGACCTGAAAGTGTCTTTCATTTTAACGAGAAGAATCAAAGGAATGATCATTAAAAAACCACCCAGCACAAGCATTAGTTTATCTATGCCAAATGAAGGAAGTAACCAGAAGCCGGTGAGAAAAGTAAAAATTATTCCACCCACTGTTGAAACCGCGTACACCTCACCTGCCCTCTTACCACCGCCCTTATGCTCGTTTATTAATAGCGAAATAATAAGCGGAGAAACCATACCCATAAACATGAGCGGCGGAAACAGAATAACAAGCGCCGATAAACTTACTGCAGACAGCAATGAAAGGTGGAACGCGAAAACACGCATGAATTTACCTGCAACGGGCATAATCATGATGAATAGCGCCGCAAAAATCAGAATGTAAAGCAGTTTTTTTTCGAGATTGCCTTTCGCTGATAATCTCCCGCCGGCAAAATATCCTACCGCCAGTCCTGACAAAGTTATTGCAAGAACCGCGCTCCACACATATAAACTTGCGCCAAATAAAGGAGCAAGCACGCGGGCACCGGTAAGTTCCGTTGCCATAACCGACCCACCTTCAATAAAAGAAATGATGAATAATAATGCAACCGGAATATGTGAGCGCTGCTGTTTCAACTTTTTACAAGTATTCCGGAAAGCGTTAGTAATCCGATTACAACCAGCAATATTCCAACAAGGATCTTAAGAAAATGAATTGTAATTTTTTTAAGCAATATATTTCCTGCATAAGCGCCAACAAAAGCCGAGAGTACCGGATAAACGAGATATTCCCATTGAGAGTAAATTTCCATTTGAGCAAAATGTTTTGAATAAACTCCCAGGCGGGCAAGATCAACAAAGATCGCTATCATGGTGCCGGTTGCTACATAAGCAACCTTATCTTTAAAAAGTCGAATGAGCCATGCGCTGCGAAGTGCGCCCTGGTGCCCGGAAAATCCGCCAAGGAATCCACTGATAATTCCTCCTAACCATAAATTTTCACCGGGACGAATCTTTTCTTCCAGGAAAGGAAAAACTTCATACACAGCAAAAAAGATCATCAGCAATCCAATCATGATTCCCTGCCAGGTAACTTCAATTGTTTTACCCATGAATACATATGTTGCTGCAGGAGGAATATCAGAAGAGTAATTGAGGAGAAAAGCGCCAATGAACGCAGCAGGTATTGAAAACAGACCGAAGCGCCACACAACACTCCAGTCTGCCTTTTTGAAAACAAGTCCACCTTTAAAAATGTTATTCGCGAAATGTACAATTGCTGTCATCGCTATAGCCTGTGGTAAAGGAAAGAATGCTGCGAACGCGGGCAACAATATTGTTCCAAGGCCGAAACCGCTGAAAAAGGTGAGTAATGACGACAGTAGTGCTACTATGCAGATCAATATTATATCCATTATTTCTTTTTAAAATAGCTTACTAATCCTTCCATTGGTGACTTTACAAAAGTTCCGCAATGATAACCTGTTTCGTTTGCAATAAATTTTATCTCTTCGCGAAAAACCCATGCAACAGAACCGCAAAAATTTATTTCGAATTGGTCAGCGTTCTTTATTTTATTCAGCTGTTTTGTAAAGAACGAATGAAATGACTCAAGCCTTATTTTTCTGAGCGAAGATTCGTCTGAATGCAGCGCGTGAAATAACGTTATTGTCGCCAAAAAGCGATTTGGTCGTGAACGTTTGTAAACTTCTTCAATAATTTCCTGTTCTGTCAGTCCCAGCCATTTTATAAACGAGTCGGCAACTTCTTTTGGCAGCTCACCATCAAAATATTTTTGAAGCGTAACTTTTCCAATAGCGGCGCCACTTCCGTAATCTCCGAATATATAACCATAAGAAGGCACTGCAAAAGTAATTGCAGAACCATCAAAAAGACAGGCATTGCTTCCTGTTCCGATAATTGCTGTTATGCTTTGTTTATCATGGCTCACAGCCAGTGCTGCCGCCTGAAGATCAGATTCAACAATAACTTTTTCGGCCGTAATAACCGAGGCTATTGATTGCTGAACAAACTTTTTATTTTTCTCTGAAGAACAACCCGCGCCATAAAAATAAATTACCTGAACTTTCTGCTGCGGGGGTAATTGCAAAGCAAGTTTATTCAGCTCAGTCAAAAATTCAGATTCGCTTAAAAAATTTGGATTAAGGCCCAAAGTTTCAAAACTGAAAACCTGCTCACCTTTTTCCAGTCCCGCCCAAGAGGTCTTGCTGCTTCCGCTATCTGCGATTAAAATCAAAATATTTTTTTTCAAATATATTTAAATTAAAAGGATAGACGACCCATTTTTCTTATTTGTAACTTTGATCAACACAAAGTGAAATGGATACGCATAAAAAAATATTAATGGTATGCCTGGGCAATATTTGCCGGAGTCCTGTTGCAGAAGGAATTATGCTGAGTTTAATAGAGGAAAAGCGGCTTAAGCTGATTGTAGATTCAGCCGGAACGGCCGGCCATCATGTTGGAGAGTCGCCGGATCCGCGCACCATCAGAAACGCTAAAAAGAATGGAGTTGATCTCACAAAATTAAGGGCGAGGAAATTTTCGGTAAAAGATTTTGATGAATTCGATCACATTTTTGTAATGGATGAAAGCAACTACAGAGACGTAATTTCGCTGGCCCGGCACGATGACCACAGGAAAAAGGTGGAATATCTTTTAAACGCGTTGCATCCAGAAAAAAATTTAGCGGTTCCAGATCCCTGGTATGGGGGCGAAGAAGGATTTGAACATGTTTTCCATTTGGTAAAAGATGCCTGCTACAAACTGGCAGAACGGTTTTCAGAATAGAATAAAACAAAAAACCCCGGCGAACCGGGGTTTTAATTTGGTAATAATTTTCCAGCTTAGAAGTGGAAGTTCATACGAAGTGTTCCAGAAGGAATAAAGTTGTACTGAGAACCGTTTGCAGCGTTTCTGTCAGTATCAACGATAAATTCGAAACCACCGTTAATAGCGTCTTTGTACTTGATCTCGCTCATTGACTGAGTTCCAGCTCCGTCAGATCCTTCTGCTTCATACTTGATTTTATCTTTAGTATTCAGCGCGAAACCAACACCCCAACCGAATTCACCACCTAGCGAAATTTTTGGTAAGATGAAATATTCAGCTCCGATGAAACCGCGAACAGCAACTCCGATCTGACCATTTCTTTTACCTTTCAATTCACGTGCAGCGTCAACGTTAGTGTAACCAGGAATTGCAGTAACGATGTTGCTTCCAAAATCAGTTACATAAGTTCCGTTATTAGCATCCAACTGGGCGCCGGATGTTGACTGAGTTAAGTCGTTACCGTATTTATACTTGGTAGCAACGCTTGTTCCCCATACGAACAGGTCAGCACCATAGAATCCCTGTAAACGAGTTTTGCCTCTGCGCCACTCCATACCGGCACCAAGTCCGATAAAACGTGTAGCTTCATCAAAGCGGTCAATTTTGTTCTCAGGTAACTCAGCAAGCGCAGAAGTTGGTGCAGCAGGAGGGCTGGTCAAAAACTCAGGTACTTCAGCTTTCTCTCTTGTTTTTCTGTAACCGATACGAAGAATAGCGCGGTATGCAGTTTTCTCGTCTTTAAACATTTTTCCAACGATAGTCTGGTTCAAACCATAGTGTTCCCAGGTTGGAGCCGAAGCGCCAGCGTTTGAAAGCATGCCGCCTGCAAAGTTTAAGAAAGGAGTTGCATCAACGCCGATGGACCAATCGCCCGCTTCTGGGAGGATGGGTTCACCCTTTTTTGAGGTTAAATCTTGTGCAAATGCTGAGGTAACGCCAAAAGCAAGTGCAATAGCAAGTGTTTTTTTCATGTTGTTTTGTTTAGTTTTACTTTACTATCCGGCAAAATTAGCAAGTTTATCCCGTTTGCTGTGATCTATCCTGCTACTTACGAACATTTCGATGTTAATTCGTTGAGTCGCTATGATTTATCGTTGAGCATCGGCACAAACCTGAATTTACCGAGCTGCCGTTTTTCAAACACTGTGCCACTTTTCCTCGATACGAGTGTCATTACCTGTTCATCGCCTTCTCCAATCGGTATTATCATGCGCCCGTTCTCTTTTAATTGCGACAACAGGTCCTTTGGAATAAAAGGCGCGCCAGCGGTTACGATTATTTTGTCGAACGGCGCATAGAAAGGCAATCCTTTATAACCATCCCCATAAAAAAATCTTGTCGCATAGCCTATTTTCGGGAGAAAATTTTTTGTTTTCTCATATAGCGCGCGAATACGTTCAATAGTATAAACTTTGGCTCCCATTTCAATTAACACAGCTGTCTGGTAGCCACATCCTGTTCCTATTTCAAGTACCTTCTCTCCTTTTTTTATTTCAAGCAATTCAGTTTGAAACGCCACCGTATACGGATGTGAAATAGTCTGTCCCTCGCCTATAGGAAAGGCAATATCAGAATAAGCTTTTTCGCTGAAAGCGCTGAACCTGCTTTCTTCTATAAATAAATGTCTTGGAATATTACCGATTGCTTTAAGCACATTTTCATTGCTGATCCCTTTGGTCCGCAGTTCATCAACCAGCTTGCGCCGCATACCAAGGTGACGGTATGTGTCTTCTCTTTTCATCATCATATAACGCAAAACTATCCGAAATGAACAATGCAGTTTTAATATCAATTTTATGTTACTAACAAATGCATATTAATTAAGAAATAGTTTTGAAAAAAAAGTACGATGATAAAGATTGGGATTTTTGGAGCAGGAAGATTCGGCAGAATTCACATGGCTCTTTTAAAAGACATGCCGGAATTTGAACTGGTTGGCTTTTACGACAATGATGAAGTGAGAGCCCGTGAAACGGAATTGGAAACGGGATTAAAACGCTTTTCCAGTGAAGATGAATTAATTGCGGCGTGCCAGGCAATTGATATCGTTTCTTCAACACCCAGTCATTATTATCTGGCGCAAAAAAGTATACGCAGATTCAAACATGTCTTTATTGAGAAACCTGTTACTGTAAACATAGAAGAAGCAAGAACATTATTTTCCATGTCAACTGAGGCCGGAGTGAAGGTGCAGGCCGGACACGTTGAACGATTTAATCCGGCTTTTCTTGAAGCATACGCACACATCAGCAACCCAATTTTTGTTGAGAGCCATCGACTGGTTGAGTTCACCAAACGAAACGAAGCCGTATCTGTTCTTGAAGATATTATGGTTCACGATATAGACATCATGCTGCAACTTATTAATTCGCCGATAAAAAAAATAAGCGCCAACGCGGCAGGAATTCTTGATGGTACGCCTGATCTTGTAAACGCCCGTATTGAATTTGAAAACGGGGCGGCGGCCAATCTTACGGCAAGCAGGCTGGCCGTAAAAAATATGCGGATAACCCGCGTGTACCAGAAAGAGGCAAGCATTTCAATTAACTTTCTTGAAAATAAAACAGGAATTATTAGTAAAAAAGCAGGATTTAATGAGGCAGAACTGATATTACCTGTTGTAAATCCTCAAAATGCAATAAAAACCGAATTTCTGCGTTTTGCTGAAGCTATACTTAACAATTCCGAACCGGCTGTAAGCCTTGACCATGCCATCCGTGCGCTCTCTGTAGCCGGCATGATCAAGGAAAAACTTAAGCTGCAGACAATTTTTTTTGCTGAGAGAGCAATAAGCTGATTATTTTTGCGTTCCTTTCGTAGAAATGGCGGGAATGTGAAAAACCTTTATTTTTTTTTAATCATAGGACTTGCGGTGGCGATTTTACCGGGATGCAAAAAGCTGAACCCGGATGAACAGATTCCCTCTTATATCTCTGTCCCTTATTACACCTTCACAACTGACTCACTTAACCAGGGAACAAGCCTGCAGGCATTTACCGATGTGTGGGTATTTAATAACAACGATTTTATAGGCGCGTATCCGATTGGAAGTAAAATTCCTATTCTTGCAGAGGGAAACACGATAATCAAAATGCGGGCCGGAATAAAGAATGCCGGCGTTTCGGATCTGCGTTCAATGTACGCCGTGACGCAGTTTTACGAAACAACAATTGATCTTAAACGCGGAGAAGTTAAAACTGTAATACCTGAATTCACTTATTTCTCCGGCATTACTTTTCTTAAGCTTGAAAATTTTTCAGCGCCCGGAACTTTTCTAGCATCCACTCCTTCGTCAGATACAAATCTTGTCACTTACAACGGAACAGAATCGTTACCAGGTCAGGGCCAATGCGCATTGGTTCATCTGCATGATCAGTACCAGGTATTTGACGCGAGATCGGGTTCTTCCATCCCCTATCAGGTGCAGGGAGCAGTTTGCTTCGCGGAAATTCATTATAAGAGCAATGTTCCTCTTGTAATTGCTGTGAGCAATGGACTTACGGATATTCGCTCCTGCGCTACACTCTTACCAACAGGTGTCTGGAAAAAATTATATCTGCCGCTCACGGATTTTCTGAACATACCTCCCACACTGAACAATTTTTATTTTGTTATGCACGCTTCACGGGGGATCAACGAACCTGAAGCCAAAATTTATTTCGACAACATAAAGATCATCCGCCAGTAAATGTATGAATCGTAAGTTGCAGGTAATAAGATATCTTCTGGCAGATTTTTCTTCCGCGGCAATTGCCTGGGCGCTTTTTTTCATTTATCGCAAATACAAAATTGAACCGGGTGTTTACGGAAAAGTGTCAGAAAATATTTTTGACAGCAATTTCTTTCTTGGAATAATTTTAATTCCACTCGGCTGGCTGCTTTTTTATTACCTCATCGGTTCCTATAAAAATGTTTATCGTAAATCCAGGTTACTGGAACTTTATCAGACGCTACTGACCACAATTATCGGTGTAATCGCGCTTTTCTTTATTTCCCTTCTGGATGATAAAGTTTTATCCTACCGCTCCTACTATCAGCTTTTCTTCACTTTGCTGGGCCTTCATTTTGGTTTTACGGCGCTCTTCCGTTTAATCATTACGTCCATTACAAATTACAGAATTCACAACCGCATTATCGGTTTCAACACTATAATTGTGGGAAGCAACGAGAACGCTTTAAAGTTGTATGAAGAGGTTGAGGGACAGAAAAAATCCAATGGAAATCACTTTGTTGGTTTCGTTCACGTGGATGAAAAAAATGGTTTCTCTTCAGAGCTGAAAAAAAATCTTCCGCACCTTGGCGAATTAAATGAGATCAAATCCATTATCGACACTCATAAAGTTGAAGAAGTCATTATAGCCATTGAATCATTTGAGCACCGCTATATTCAGAAAGTAATCACCTTGCTCGACGATACAGACGTGGTCATCAAAATCATTCCGGATATGTACGATATTCTTTCCGGTTCGGTGAAGATGAGCAGCATTTTTGACGCGCCGCTGATTGAAGTAAAACGTGAACCAATGCCCGCCTGGCAAAGTTCCACCAAACGTTTTATCGATATTGCAGCCTCGTTGTTTGTCTTATCTGCTTTCAGCTGGCTCTATATTTTGCTTATCATCATTGTAAAATCGAGCAGCAAGGGCCCCGCTTTCTATCGCCATGAACGGATCGGATTCAGAGGACGACCATTCACTA
>CBIHPU010000129.1:0-8543 GCA_966211935.1 uncultured bacterium
ATTCTTGAGGGAGACATTTTATTGAATTATCCCTATCAGAGTTTCAATCACATTATTTCGGTTTTGAGGGAAGCCTCTATCGATCCTGCAGTTCAGGCAATAAAAATTACTTTATATCGCATAGCTGATACATCGCGTGTTGCCAATTCACTTATCACCGCGGTTAAGAACGGAAAACAGGTAACCGTGTTAATGGAATTGCGCGCGCGTTTCGATGAGGAGAATAATATCAGCTGGAGCGCGAAGTTGCAGGAAGAGGGGGTACGTGTAGTTTTTGGTGTGCCCCGAATGAAAGTTCATTGTAAACTTTTTTTGATAACAGCTAAAGTAAATGGGCGTGAAGTGAATTACGCCCATATCGGCACGGGAAACTTCAACGAAAATACCGCGAAAGTTTATTCGGATACTTCATTGCTTACTGCTGATGCGAGAATCACAGCTGAGGTTAAAAAGATCTTTGATTACTTTCTGAATAATTTTTCCAATATGGAGTTCCGGCATCTGCTTGTTTCTCCATTCAACATGCGAAAAAAATTAGTGGCTTTGATTGAGAAGGAAATTGAATTCGCGAGAAAGAAAAAACCGGCCTGGATAATTTTGAAACTGAATAATCTTGTTGACAGGGAAATGATAAACACGCTTTACAAAGCGTCACGATCAGGCGTGCTTGTAAAGTTGATTGTTAGAGGAACATGCTCATTGTGTACGGAAATGGAGGACCTTAGCGAGAACATAACGGGCATAAGTATTGTAGACAAATACCTCGAGCATTCGCGCGTTTTTATTTTTAATCATGGCGGTGAAGAGAAAACATTTATTTCGTCCGCTGATTGGATGACAAGAAATCTTGACAGGAGAATTGAGGCGGCAACACCAATTTACGATCAGAAGATAAAAAAGGAACTGAAGGATTTAATTTCTATTCAGCTGGCTGATAATGTAAAGGCAAGAATACTTGACAGGAAACTTAAAAACAAATATAAAGAAGCGCAGAGCGGAGAACCAGCGGTAAGGTCGCAGCAGGATATTTATGAATACTTTTTTAATAAGGGGAAACTTCCTTATTACGGAAAGAATGGAGTTCCGCCGATTGTATGGCCGGAAGTGGTAAGAACAAAACAGGAAAAGAAGAAATCGAAGCGTAAAAAAACTAAAAAGAAGAAAAAATAGAACATGACACTATCGGCGGTTGATATAGGCAGTAATGCGGTTCGCATTTTGTTTAGTGAAGTAATAGAGGAGAAAGGCAAACCGGTTATGATAAAGAAGCGCGAATTGTTGAGAATGCCTATCCGCCTTGGTGAAGACGCTTTTTTAAGTGGAAGAATTTCACAAAGACAATCCGACAGGCTGCTTGCGGCAATGCGCGCGTTTTCTGAATTGCTGAAAGTTTTTGAGGTGAAAAATTACCGTGTATGCGCAACCAGTGCCTTGCGCGATGCTTCTAACGCTAAAGAGATAGTTGATAGAATTAAAGCTGAATGTGGAATCAGCATTGAAGTGATAGACGGCAAAACGGAAGCATCACTGATTTTTGCGAAGCAGCTGAGTGAATTGCTGAGTCCGGATAATAACTATTTATATATAGATGTGGGAGGTGGTAGTGTTGAATTAACGTTGCTGGCGCGTGGAAAAGTTGTCAGTTCCAAATCTTTTAATGTAGGAACATTGAGACTGTTGCATCAGAAGATTAATAAAGAAGAATGGGATGAATATAAAAAGTGGATCCGGAAAAATACTGAAAGTTATCAGCCGCTCACGGGCATTGGGTCTGGCGGAAACATCAATAAGCTTTTTAAAATGGTGGGTAAAAAAGAGAATAAGCATTTGACTTATTCCAGGATCAAGGAAATGTCCGACATGATTAATGCATACACATATGAAGAACGTATCAGTGTGCTTGGATTAAATCCGGATCGCGCGGATGTTATTGTTCCCGCCACTAAAATTTTTCTCACTGCCATGAAGCATGCCAATATTGAGAAAATAATGGTTCCGCAAATGGGTCTCTCTGATGGCATCATTCAGAATCTCTACGAAAGCCTGAAGGAAAAAGTTGTAAATGTTTAGATCGTTCTTAAGCTTCTCTATTAACAAATCTTACAGTCTCTTAACAAATCCAATTGGTTATTTAACAACGATGCAAAATACATTTGCTTACCATCAATATAGAAGCGCATGAATTACGTTTTCAGAATTACTTCACTTGCCGGACTCTGTTTTTTGTTTAACTCTCTTGGAGCGCAAACAAAATTAAAATCAACAACCCGTATAATTGAAATTCAGAACGGGGATACTATCCGTAATGAAACCATTGTTACCGACAATGAGCCTGATAATGATCCGCAAAATAAAAATGAGACCAACAAACGTGGAAACTACAGTTACAACTATAACTCTAATGGCAATTTTAATTCTGCGGAAATCGAAAAGGAAATTGAGAAAGCCATGAAAGAAATGGAGAAAGGCCTGAAAGAACTGGAAAATATAAATCTGAATATTGACCTGAGTGATCTGGGCAGAGGGATGGAAGGTCTATTGGGTGAGCTGGAAAAACTAACGGATATCACCATAGATACAAAGACAAGAAATCGTTTCGGTAAAAAATCTACAGAGATTACAATAAAAGGTCCGAAAGGAAATAACCGTGTCGTCATCATCGATAAAAAAGGAAATGTGAAATCGCATAAGGAATTTGATAAAAAGAAAGCGAAAGAGTATGAGAAGAAGCAAAAGTTGAAGGAGCAGGAAAAAGCACAACAGCAGCAAAAAAGAATTGAGATTAAAAAAGAGATAGAGCGAGAAGTAGAGAAAGAGCTTAATGATGGTGAAAATGGATCGCGTGCTCCGCGCTTTATGATGAGTACTGAGGACAATAAAGTTTATACATTTGAAATTGAAACTGCCTCAGATTCGGAAGTTGAAATTGAAATAAAAAATAAGGAAGAGAAACTTCTACTGAAGGAAATTGAGCCCCGCGGACGAAAATTCGAAAAGAAGATCAATCTCGGAAAATTCGGACCCGGCACTTACTCCATTAAACTAACGCAGGATGGAAAGGAAATTTCTAGGCATGTGATTGTAATCGGAGAATAAGAAAACTTAGCTACGTGTTTTTTTTTGAAACACATAGAGACATAGAAACATAGGTTTATTGAGGGAAACACATTAGTGCACAGCAGGCAACTTTTTTTGCTCACCGCTATTATTGTTTGTCCACATAAAAAAACGTCGCGTCGCTGCGGTCGTCGCGAGAAAAAAAACTGCACTCCGCCCCCTCCGTGTGAAATTCTTCTCCGTGTGAAACCCGTCGCGTCGCTGCGGTCGTCGCGAGAAATTTTTAAGCCACAGATTTAAAAGATTAACACAGATGAGAAATATTTTCATCTTCCGCGCACTCCGCTTTCTCCGCGCCCTCCGCGTGAAATTCTTCTCCGCGTGAAACCCGTTGCGTCGTTGCGGTTGTCGCGAGAAAAAAACCGCGCACTCCGCTTTCTCCGCTCCCTTCGCGTGAAATTCTTCTCCGCGTGAAACCCTTACTTACACCCTGTACTTTTTATTGTCTTCGAAGTAAGTCAGATTGTACAGATCAAAGCGTCTGTCTTTCAATGTATGTACGCTTCCGTATTCTCTGTTTCTTATGAGCAGATTCAAATCGAGATCCTGGAAAATAAGTGTTTCTGTGTTTGGCGGCGCTTCATTCGCAATTCCTTCTCTGTGAAATTCCACGTCAGAAGGAGTAAGAATGGCTGATTGCGCGTATTGTATATCCATGTTGTCTACCTGTGGTAAGTTACCAACCGCTCCTGCAAGCACAAGATAAACCTGGTTCTCTATTGCTCGCGCCTGCGCACAATATCGAACACGCAGATAGCCCCGGCGTTCATCAGTATTGAACGGCACAAATAAAATTTCGGCTCCTTTGCTTACAGCTATTCTTGCCAGCTCCGGAAATTCAACGTCATAACAAATGAGTATCGCAATCTTACCGATATCAGTTTCAAATACCTCCACTTTATTTCCAGGCTTTACGCCCCACCATTTTTTTTCGTGTGGAGTAATATGCAATTTGTATTGTTTGCCAATTGTGCCATTTCGCCTAAATAGAAATGAAACATTATACAGGTCTTCATTTTCAATCAGAAAATGTGACCCCGCGATGATGTTGATGTTATACTTGATAGCCAGATTGGAAAAGAAATCAATGTACCGCTCAGTGAATTTATCAAGTTGTCTTATCGCGTTGCCGGGATATGTGTCCGGAAGAAATGTAAGCAGTTGCATAGTGAACATTTCCGGGAAAAGAACAATGTCACAACGATAGTCAGAAGCAACGTCAACAAAATATTCACAGCCCTTAGCGAATTCTTCAAAGCTTTCTACCATGCGCATCTGGTACTGAACCGCGCAAACCCGAACATAAGGATTGTAAGTTCTGGTTAACTGGTAATTGAAATTGGTCCATTCTAAAAATGTCGCATATCCTTTCGATTGTGAATCCGAAGGAAAGTAATCCGGAATCAAACGTTTTAATATAAATCCGTTTGCAAGCTGCGCCGTAAGAACAGGATCATAAATTTTTTTGTCCATTACTTTCTCAACGTACTGAGTAGCGCTTAGTTTATCCGCATACTTATGATAATTCGGAATTCGTCCTCCGATTACAATCCTTTTAAGATTTTTTTCGCGAACAAGTTTCTGTCTGGCGGCGTATAATCTTCTGGATAATTTCATTCCCCTGTAAACAGGATCAACCATAATCTCAATACCATATAAAGTATCTCCGTTCGGATCGTGATTGCTGATGGTTCCGCCTTCTGTCAGTTCACTCCACGTGTGAGCCTTCGTGTATTCATCAAAATTTAATATCAGGCTGCTTGATGAAGCAACAAGTTTCTTGTCGATCTCAACACCCAATTGTCCCTCAGGAAAAACTTTTATCAGGTTGATGAACTGATTCTGCGACCATGGTTTCATTGTAGGAAATGATACTTTCTGCATTTCTACAACACGGTCATAGTCGCTGTCCTTCAACTTTCTGACTTTGATCTTTTTCATTACTTCCTGCTTCATGTTGTGCTTTTTAAACTGTTATATAACATTCTACTAATATTGGCAGCCAGCTCGTGAATCACAAAGTGATAAATCAATTACATGGAAAAGTTTTCCGCAAAAAAAAAACAACAACGGATGACGCTCAAACACCCCTTTTCTCAGAATTGAAATTGAATTATAATTTTTTCAGAAGGGATTTTAAATTGACTTTCTCATCAATGATCTGGGGAACCGCGTTAATATTTACACGCTCCTGTTTCATATCATCACGATGACGAATAGTTACAGTATCATCTTCCAGTGTCTGGTGATCTACAGTGATGCAGTAAGGAGTTCCAATCGCGTCCTGCCTTCTGTAACGTTTTCCGATTGTGTCTTTTTCTTCAAACTGACACATATGATCGTACTTAAGCGCATTGAAAAGTTTTTCTGCTTTTTCCGGCAATCCGTCTTTTTTTACCAAAGGAAGAATGGCCGCTTTTACAGGAGCCAGCGCGGAAGGAATATTCATCACAACCCGTTCCGTTCCATCTTCAAGTTTCTCAGTTTTTAGTGCTGTTGCAATTGTTGCAAGGAACAATCGATCAAGACCCACTGATGTTTCAACAACATATGGAATATAACTTTCATTTGTTTCCGGATCAAAATAACGCAGTTTCTTCCCACTGTATTCTTCATGATTCTTTAGATCGAAATCCGTTCTTGAATGTATTCCTTCAAGTTCCTTAAATCCGAACGGAAACTGGAACTCAATATCACACGCTGCATTGGCGTAATGGGCAAGTTTTAAATGATCATGAAAACGATACTTCTGGTCTCCGAATCCAAGACTTCTGTGCCATTTCATCCTTGCGTCTTTCCAGTATTCGTAAGATTCCATTTCTGTTCCCGGCCTTACAAAATACTGCATTTCCATTTGTTCAAATTCGCGCATGCGGAAAATGAATTGCCTCGCGACAATTTCATTACGGAAAGCTTTTCCTGTCTGCGCAATCCCGAAAGGAATTTTCATCCTCCCGGTTTTCTGAACGTTCAGGAAATTCACAAAGATGCCCTGCGCTGTTTCAGGTCGCAAATAAATAGTTGAAGACTCTTCACTAACAGAACCAAGCTGAGTTGCGAACATCAGGTTGAACTGGCGTACATCGGTCCAGTTTTTTGTACCGCTGATAGGACAAACAATTTCAAGGTCAACAATTATCTGTTTCATCTCGGCCATGTCATTGTTCTCCATGGCAGTTTTGAAGCGCGCGTTCATCGCTTCAATTTTTTTTACATTCTCAAGTACGCGCGGATTTGTCTGACGGAACAT
This sequence comes from uncultured bacterium, assembly GCA_966211935.1. Lineage (GTDB taxonomy): Bacteria > Bacteroidota > Bacteroidia > B-17B0 > Aurantibacillaceae > AM-1111. The sequence goes on from CBIHPU010000129.1 coordinate 6,368, forward strand.
CTCTTCGTTAAAACTCTCCCCAAAACGTTTAGCCGCTTTTTCTACTTCCTTGTTGATCTTCTCCTCAATTTTTTCGACGTGACCCTCTATGAGCACATCTGCTCTGTATCGTTTTTTCGAATCTTTGTTGTCAATCATCGGATCATTGAAAGCGTCAACGTGCCCGGAAGCTTTCCATGTTGTGGGATGCATAAAAATGGCCGCGTCAATACCGGCAATATTCTCGTGCATCTGCACCATCGCTTTCCACCAGTAATCGCGCAGGTTTTTTTTCAGTTCCCCTCCATTCTGGCCATAATCATAAACAGAACTGAGTCCGTCATAAATTTCACTGCTTTGAAAGATGTAACCATACTCTTTACAGTGAGAGATAATATTTTTGAAATGATCTTCGGTGTTGTTACTCATAAGTGGGGCAAAAATAAGGAATTATTGGGAGTGAAAAAGAGTAAATAGAGATGTAATTAACAGGAAGGTAATATTTCTGCTCATTACCGGAGTTGAGAAGTGTTTTACTTACTTTGGAAAAACCAATAAAGGGAATTCTGGTTTAAGCGACAAAGTCTCAGAGTTGCTGCCGAAAAGAAAGGTTGCTATTCCGGATTTTCTCTGATGAAACAAGCATAATATTCCACCCTGTCTTCCCTTCATGAAGGTTTGTAACGTTTTATGCAACGGTATTTCGAGCTTGGTTTTGATAATGGAAAAAGGAGCAACTTGTTTCTTTAATTTAATCAGTTTCTTTTCTTCCTCCTTGCTGCGGGCCCAGCCATAATCGAAAAACACCACTTCAAGCTTAAGATCGGTTTTTTGTGAGAATTTTTTTACTGTATCCAGCTCCGAAGATGGCTTTATAAGATCGGTTGAATAGTATATCTTGTTTGGCTCAGTAAACTTTTTTACCGGGGGAATAGTAAGCACGGGAACTTTTCCTGATGAGATAACATGCGCTGTGTTGCTTCCGAAAAATACTTTCTTTAATCCACTTGCGCCATGAGTTCCCATGACTACCAGTGAAACATTTTTTTCTTTTGCGGCATCAAGAATCGCATCGGAAGCAGAGGGACCGAATTTTACCAGCGTTTCAAATTTTATTTTTTCTTTCTTAATTCGCGGACCGTTCACAATCTCTTTTAGTTTTGCTCTTGCCATTTCCATAGCTTCATTATACGCCTGGTCATAGGTACTACCGAATTTTACGCGTGTTTCTGTAAAGTAGGCGAGGTGAAAGAAAATGAGTTTGGCTCCTGTACGTCGTGCCAGAAAAATGGCCATTTCGATTGCGGGATCTGCTGCCTGTGAAAAATCAGTGGGTACAAGAATTGTCTTCATGCGGTTGTATTAAATATTCTGAAAATGTATTGTTGTTCTTGAGAATTTTCTGTAAAAATCCAATTCAGTTGAACTGCGATTATATGAGAATAAATGTTCAAAGCCGCTCCACGCGAAAAACCAGCCCGCCGGTTCTGTTATCACAAATAAAAAACGAAGCATGAAATTATGCAGTTTTCCTGAAATGTAACCCGCACTGAGTAATAGGAGAGCTCCGATAAGTATCAGCAGGAAACCTTTTCGTCTGCGCTGCGCAAGTTTTTTTTCGTGTAGTGTGATAAGGTTTTGAATATGTTTACGGAGTCTTTTGGAAATAATTTCTTCATTGACGGTATTTCTGACATTTCCCGGTAAAAGCAGTTTGATCTCAGAAACGGGAAGTTCATTTTCCACCGAATGCCGTTTCAGTTCCGTGATAAAGTCATCGGAGATGCTTCTTTCTGCGTAATTGCGCGGATCAAAGTCAGAGAACAGATCGTCATAGCCGTCCAGCCAAATGCTGACAGAGTGAACGGATAAAATTTTTTTTCGTCCGTTATCGTTTTTCTTTTCCTGCTCCGCAGTCTGCAGCATATTGGTTTCGGTCTGTTTAAAATGCTATTTAAGCGAACTCTTCAACCGGTTCCTTGACTAAAACAGTACGCCCGAAAAGTTCCTGTCTCAGTTTTTTTAGATAATACCTCTCGAAATGATTTTTTGTCTGAAAAGCCTGCGCGATTTTTGTTGCCGCTCGCATGCAGTTTTCTTTCATTTCCCTGCTTATTTCATCTTTATGTTCCCGGTAATAATTTATAAAATCATCGAAAGCAGTTTCCACATCAATTCCGTATTCCTGAAGCACTTC
>CBIHPU010000130.1:0-8456 GCA_966211935.1 uncultured bacterium
CGGTTGGCGAATTGCCTTGTCCCGAAAGCTTTCGGGATTTTGGTTCTTTTTGGTCTAAGCAAAAAGAACAGAAAAAGACTTTTTGAGGCTCGACTTTTCAAAATAATATCGGTTGCTGTTACAGGAGTAGGAATTGCAGGAGGAATTTATTTTGCAGAACGTGTGAGAAAAAAGATCGGGACAAAGGAATTTGACGCGAGAATACTTGCAACGCCGGAACTGGAAAGGAAGGAGGAGGAAATAAAAACAAACTAAAGCAACGCCAGTTCACACTTAAATCTTACTGAAGCGATTAAAACTTAATTGCCAAAAAGAAAAAACAAAAACTTCCGGCTTCCGCAACGTACCAAAGCAGAATCCAATTTTGAATTTAAGATCCTGCAAAAGGAGTACCGAATATTCCGACCGCGAGTTCAGCCCAAACCAGAAAGAACATAAAAAGAATAACTCCGCAAACGATAATTCTGTTCGTAACGGTTTTTACTTTTCGCAGAACGAGTTCGCACATTAACCCTGTTCCCAACAACAGAAATCCCATTACAATAAAGTCCATTATTCCCCAGTCAACCTCATTTGTAAACTGCATTGCTATCAATGGAATAAGCAATAAACTTTCCAAAGAGATCAAAATAATGATGAGCCTTTTATTTTTCATTTTACTTGGTTTTAATTCGACATCCATAACAACTTTCCTTTGTTTCAAAGTACTTTGCGCTACAAAGCTATAACAGAAAAAAGAATTTTCCAAATAATTCTGATCATAATGTTGGCCCACCCGATAAGTTGGGGTATAATTTGCAAAAAGGATCGGGCTTGCCGGCTTTATGGTCCAGTAAATTCACCGTTTGTTAAATCTATATTATATTTAATGATCGCAGGTTAGATCGCAAGCTGGCCGAAGATTATTTGCCTGCCCGAAAAAAATTAAAAATTTTTAAAATTATGAATACAACTTCACACCTCGCAAAACATTTCCACGAAGTTCACTTCGGCAAAAACTACACCTGGTCTAATTTAAAAGATGTACTTGAAGGGCTAACGTGGGAGCAGGCTACAACTAAAGTTCATTCTTTAAATACAATTGCCATGCTCGTTTATCACATGAATTATTATGCCGTGGCTGTGATGGATGTTCTTGAAGGAAAATCTTTAACCGCGAAGCATGAGAAAAGTCTGGAGTGTCCGCCAATTACATCTGAGGCTGACTGGAAGAAATTACTGGACAATACCTGGAGCGACGCCGAAAGATTCGCGCGGCTTATTGAAGAATTACCAGAAGAAAAACTGTGGGAAGATTTCGCGAACGGAAAATATGGCAACTACTTCAGAAACATCCAGGGAAACATTGAGCATATCCACTATCATCTTGGACAAATTGCCATCATAAAAAAATTAGTGCTGGAGCAGGGAGGAAAATTGTAAGTATTATCTGCGCCGCTGGAAGAAGTTCCTCCTCCGTCGGGAAAGGATTTGTTACAAAAAAGAAAAATTCTTTCCCGAGCGCGTGAGCATGTGCAAAGGCAAGGAGGGAACTGCCTTTTAGAAAAAACTCTCTTTAGAAGAAGTTCCCTCCTATCGTCGGGAAAGGATAATACAAAAAAATTCCTTTTTGCAAGAGCTAGGTCCCTAACAACTTACTTATTAACCGCCAATGCAATTCGGGTTAATGCAATTAATTTAGACTTATGTATTTACCTAATTCTAAATGGTGCGTATATATTACGACCTGTAAATCTAAAACGAGTATTTATACCGGATCCACCAACAATATTCAGAGAAGACTATTAGAGCATTATGTTGGCCGTGGCAAGAAACGCAGTTTTACCGGGAGATACTTTTGCTATTGGCTCATTTATATTGAGTATTGCGGGTCAGAGTTCGAAGCCCGCAAGAGAGAATATGAAATTAAAGGATGGAGGCGTGAAAAGAAACTTGCACTAATAAATGCCGAAAATCCCGATTGGAAATTTCTGAACTTCGAAATTTTTGAAACATGGCCGCCGGAAAATCTTGATCAAATTACTTTATACCAGTGGTAAAATAAAAGTTCTCTCCACTACTCGTGCGAAAGAATAATTGCCTTGGCTTCTGTAAAAAAGAAGTTCCCTCATTCGTCGGGAAAGAATAATTCCAACAAAAAACAAAATCCTTTCCCGAGTGCGAGAGACTGTGCGTTGACAAAGAGGGAACTGGTTTTTACAAAAACTCATTAGAAGAAGTTCCCATAGTAAATCTTAACTTTGGGCTGGCCACGCCTTATACATTACTGCGTGCAGTTACAGTAAAGATTTGTTCAATGACCCATTCAGAAAAAACAGAACTCACAGAATACTTAAAGAATTTTGTGTCCGAAAGAAGAAGAGCGCGCTTTGACGAAGTGTTGTCACAGCGCATGAACCACATGCAGATAGTACTGGAAAACGTTTACCAGGCCCACAACGCAAGCGCTGTATTGAGAAGCGCTGATTGCTTCGGTGTTCAGTACGTACATGCAATTGAAAACAAGAACAAATACGTGGTAAGTGAAGATGTGGCCATGGGATCGGGCAATTGGGTTTCGTTGATCCGGCATCACGGCAAAGAAAATAACACACGTGAATGTTTAAGCGAATTAAAGCAAAAAGGATTTAAGATCATTGCAACAACGCCACACAAAAATGATTGTATTTTAAAAGACCTGGACGTCACTGAAAAATTTGCGTTGGTGTTTGGTACGGAACAGGAAGGAATTTCACAGGATGTGTTTGATATGGCCGATGGATTTGTGAAGTTACCCATGTACGGCTTTACAGAAAGTTTTAATATTTCTGTCTGCGCGGCTCTGTGTATGTATGACCTGACAAGTAGAATCCGTTCCAACAAAAAAATTAATTGGCGCCTGTCGGAGGAAGAAAAATCGGATGTGTATCTAACCTGGCTGCGGAACAGCATAAGCAAAGTGGAGCTGATTGAAAAGGAATTTTACTCCAAGAGGTAGTCGCGGATGCAACCAGGGCTGTCAATAACCTGGACGGGCAACCGATAAGTGGTCGCTAACGCGACCGACAGCATTCCACATTTCACTACAAACACCACACGACGATATAAACAGCCCTTCTTCACAGTTGCATTCTTTAATTGTCCTGAGAATTTCTTAATTTCAGGACAGACAATGAAAGAAAAAAGAAAATTCAGTGTTAAACGATTTGCAAAGCGCCTGGGCTTTGTTGCGGCCGGAATATATATTTCCATTTGCGCGCTGCTTTTCTTCTTCCAGGAAAAACTTCTCTTTCATCCAAGACCCTTCACGCAAAAGCACGCAGACAGTCTCACAAAAACTTTAGAGCAAAAATTTGCTGAGCAGCTTATTTATAAAATGGGTGACGGCAAAAATGTAAGCGGCTGGTTTGTTCATGATAATTCACAAAAATGTTCCGCAGACAAAAAACCACTGATCATTTATTATCCCGGCAACGCCGAAGAAGTTTCTCCTCTCATAAGTAAAAAAGACAGTGTTGATGGATTTCATGTAGCGTTATTGAATTATCGCGGTTACGGAACGAGCGAAGGAGAACCGTCAGAAGAAAAATTTTTCAGTGATGCATTAGAGATCTTTGATATGATGAAAAAAAGAAATGATGTGGACACCAATAATATATTTGTAATAGGAAGAAGCATCGGAACGGGAGTTGCAAGTTATGTAACTAAAAACCGCAGGGTGAAAGGGTGCATTCTCATTACGCCTTACGACTGCATGTCGGCGCTGGCCGCTGAAAGATATCCCGCATTTCCTGTTAAGTTTTTGCTGAAACATCAGTTCAACTCTGTAGATGGCGCGGAAAAAATAAAAACGCCGGTGCTTTGTTATATTGCATCCGATGATGAGATAATTCCGCCTCTTCATGCTTACAGGTTAATGCTTAAGTGGAAGGGAGAAAAATTCATAAAAGTTTTTGATGGTTCGGGACACAATAATATCATGCAGGGAACAAACTACTGGAAAGGAATTTCTGTTTTCATGCACAGGATGATGAGTGTCAAAGATTAGTTTAAGCAGAAAAGCAAAAACTACGCATAAATCTCCGCCTTGCCTTTTAAAGAAAAGGAACGCTGAAGAAAAAACAGGAATAGAACAAAATTAATTCCTGCAAAATAAGTGATCCAGTCTCCCCAGACATAGAACCAACCTGAAACACCGGCCACAAACAAAAAGAAAAACAACATTGATATTGTCATTTTTTGCCTGGCGGTGGCAAGAAGTTTTTCCCGCTCCTGCTTGTCTCTGAAAACCTGGTTTAAGATAATATCCACCTTAGTACTGTCTACGCCGCGTAAAACAAAATGATTACGAACATGATCGAAACGCGGATCATGGGTCATAAGCTCTTTCAACTCTTTCCTGATCCTTGAAGTTTCCTCCAATCCAGACTGTATTTTACTCTCGTAAACTTTGCGTTCCATTAAGGTGTGTGAAGATGTGTATCAGATTTACTTCATTAAATTTATAAAAGGAAAGTCTTTTGTGCAAAAAATTATTTGCAGTTCTCCTTAAGCAATTTAGTTACTTCATCATCGTACTGTTCTTCATAACCCAGGTCCATGGCCTTTTTCCATTCTTCGCAGGCCTCAGTTTTTTTACCTTGTGCAAGGTACACTATACCGAGATTTTTACGCGCGAAGGAGTTCTTCGGGTCAAGCTCAAGCGACTTTTTGATGTCCTTAACCGCTCCCTTATAATCATTCAGTTTAAACTTTGCAAAGCCGCGATTGTTGTAGGCGTAAGGAAATCCCGGTTTCAGCTTCAGCGCCTTATCAAAATACTCGATTGCACCTTTGTAATCCTGCTGCTCGAAACGAATAAAAAAAGCGATGTTGTTATAAGCGAGATACTCATTATCGGGATCAATGCTTTTAGCGTACATCATGTCCTCTTCCGCAGTCTTAAAATTTTTCATTCTGCATTGGCAGATTGCACGGTCAAAGTATGAAGCCGCGTCTTTGGGATTTATCTCAATTGCTTTGTTGAAGTATTTGATTGCCGTTTCAAATTCTTTTTTGTCGCGGTACACTGCGCCGAGATGTTTGTTAGCCGCGGTGTTTTTAGAGTTGATCGCAAGCACTTTGTTGTAATAAACAATCGCGGTGTCCAATTGTTCGGAGCACCAATAGCAATCGGCGAGTAAAACAAGATATTTTTCCTCTTCCGGTTTAAGCTCAAGCGCTTTGTTAAGTTCAACTATTCCTTCCGCGCAAAAACCAAACATCCTCAAGACCTCGCCTTTTGCAAAATAAATTTTTGAGTATTCAGGTTTAAGATCCTGCGCGGCGTTCATGTCTTTAAGCGCTTCGTTTGCATTACCAGAAAATGCCCTGCAATAACCACGCATCAGGTAAGCATTGGCAACTGTATAGCCGTCAGAAATTTCATTACGCATTTCTATCACCTTGCTGAATTCCTGAATTGCTTCGGCTAACTTGCCCGCCTCCATGGCAGCCGACCCATTACTGAAAAACTGATTGTAATTCTTTTGCGCCGCCAGTGGCAAAACAAACAGACAAAACAAAACGCTAAGTATCCTGAAACAATTCATGCAATTAAGCTTTTTCAAAAACGAGTGTTACTTTATTAAAATCTGCCGCCGCGTTAATGACCTTGCGGAATTCTTCAAACGACTTGAGCGGATAAGCCAGCGCGCGGTAATCTTCCCATATCTTTACTTTCACCGTTTTTCCTTCTATCACATATTCAGATTTGAATTGCGCCTGCAGCTCTCCGTTTACCTTACAGGTACTTTCTTTTTTCAAATCGTCCGGATTACTGAGTTTAAATCCGTCTGGTATGTTGAACGTGATCTCGCGCATAAAACCGTGACCGTAATTGATCTCTGCCGGCGTTTGTCTTTTTCCTTCCTGGTACAGCTCCGCCTGCGCGCCAATTAAGGTTCCAGCTTTAAATAAATATTTATCGCCGGCTTTTTCAACCAGTGTTGTAGTTGAAAGATCGCATTCCATTTCAAATGGTTTTGAGAATATGGAAGCTTCATCGTAATTGCTTACTTTGATGTTCGTCACCTTCGCGTCTTCGCCGGTAAGTTTTAAAATGCTTTCATTTAACTTCAGTTTATTTTCATCGTCGATCAATCCATAAACCGGCTGATAAAAATAAGCGGAATATCCCGTGAATACCTGTTTTACTTTTACCGCAGGCTCGTTCATTGACGCCGGATCAAACGTTACATTCACAAACGTATTATGATTAGAAGCAGTGTAGTCACTTGTTTTGATCTCTTTTACTTTCGCGATTCCGGAAAACACATCTCCAATGCTTACTTCCTTAATGAAAAGCCCTTTGTTTGCTGTTAGCTCGCTTGGAGGATAACCTAGTCTGCTTGAAAATTCAGTTGGAGAAAAATACGCGTCTTCAGATGTTATGTAAATAAGATATTCCGCCAGGTAATTCCATGTATCGAAATCCTTGTCAAACTTTCTGTCAGTTCTATCAGTTGTAAGTACAACCTCAAATGGAATTTCCAGTTTTTTAAGGCTGGCAATGAAGAGACGCATGATACCCATATCGTTTGCGTATTTGTTGTTCAGGATCTTATCCACGAGTACAAACTCTTCTCCACTTCCGTTTTTTTGCGCGATATTGAGCTTAATATGATTTTCCAGCTTGCGGACCTTCTCAGCATCCGTGCCATTAAGTTTCAGTTTCTTTACAAATGATCCGGCTTCGCTCAATTCTTTTTTAGAAAAAGTATACAATGCCGAATAGTAGCGGACACCTGCGGCCTCCCATGTAAATAAACGCGCGCGGTCCTTGTCGTGGTTGTAGGCGAGTTTGTATTCAACCCTTGCGCGACTGGAATTGTAAAAGCCGTAACGCTCCTCATGCAGCGCGGGCATTACATCAAGGTGAGCATATAATTTATTGCGGTCAGTTACCGTTGAATCTTTTTTAAACGCCGGAAATCCATTATATGATTTCGCGTCGAAAACAAGATTACGCGGAGAATAAATTGTAATGTCGTTGTCCTTGCTGGTGAAGGAAAACTGGCAATACATGTTTTTGAACAGATCAGAAGACTCTTTGTTTGTATAAACGTATTCGACCTCGCAGCCTGGCTCAACACCCTCCAGTGCAAAAATTGTAAAAGGCCCCGAATCTTCGTAATTATCCACTTTCTTCACACCCGCCTTGTCCATTACAATGACTTTTCCGTTCTTGTCGATAACGCGCGCCTTCAGTTCCATTTCTTCAATTACACTTCCTGTTGGAATAAATACTTTGTTTCTGCTTTCAACGCCTTTCTCGTTGTTGATACGCATTATAATATGCGTGGTAATGTACATAACAAGTTCGCCTGAGCTTTCGTAGACATATTCAAAACTGCGGTTGAACTTGAGGTATGTGTAGTCTTCTTTTTTCTCCTCATCAGAAATTTCGTGGAGCTTAGGCGCGGCATCCCATTTATAATCCTGCCACACAAATTGCGACTGAGCCTGTGTGATAAACGCGAGAAAGAAAAATAATCCCGCTGTTGCGAACTTAATTGACTTCATGTTATTATTGCTTTTTTAGAATGATTGATTCATTTCCGGCGGCGATCATTTTCTTAATGATGTCGTTCCAGTCAGAAAATTTTTCTTTGTTGAGGAGAAGTGTATTGAGATAATAATCGAATACAAGTGTAATGGAATTCTTGTCCTGATAATATTTTGCAGTGAACCCTACGAGATCATTATTTGCTTCAGCTGAAGGGGGAACGTAAGTTACCTTGTACCCATCTGGAATCTGCAACCTCACCACGTTGTGGCTTGCTTCCTTGAACGTAAATTCCAATGGTGTGGTTCGCTTAGGATCGTTCTGCAACAAATTCTTCAGCGATTTTTCGAGATTCAGATTAAGATACAACTCGTCTTTATTTTTTACCACGTAATCAGGAAGCTGATAGCGATAATTAACCGCAAGTCCTTTCTCTCTTCCTTCTTCATTGTACTGAACTGAATCCACCATAAATTTATTGTTTCCTTTTTCCAGGTAATTTTTAAGATATCGGCACTGTTTCTCGTGATTGATGAGAGACATTCCGCGAGAGAGATTATTTTTGGGATAACCATTCACCCACAATTTACCCCAGCCTTTGATTTCAGAATCCGCGATTGTAAGATCGATGCTGTCATAAACGTAATTACGCTGTTTGTCCACTTCAGGAACTTCAATAATCTTCAATTCATTATCACTGATGCCCAGCATGGCTTCCTTACCTTGTATCATTGACGTATATAAATCTATTGGCGCGTTTTTTCCGGTAGCATCCAGGAACCACGGCTTTCCGTTTTTATCAATGTAGGTTGCAATCATGTGGTTGTCGGCCATCGGCGTAGGAACATCAGCGTAGCGGTAAGGAATGTGTCTTGTCCCAATCCACGTGCGGTATGATTTAATATCTGCCATTTTCAGCATGATGTAAATA
>CBIHPU010000131.1:0-8453 GCA_966211935.1 uncultured bacterium
CGTAATTCATTTTCCGCTGGGTTTTGTGCTATCGCAAAAAAAGATGCTGAAAGAAATATGGCAAACAAAATTCTCATGGAACAAATTTATTGTTTTTTCAAAGCAAATGGTATGCCGGTCCACGATGGCTCTCTGCCATTTGCCTTTTCATCACTTTTATACTGTTAAAATTATGGAAAATCGAAAGCTAGGCATCTTAATAGCAAAAGAGCTCTATGAAGAAATTTATCTATATCTCAATAGCTGCGGTCGTTTGCCTTTTTTATTCAACTCATTCTTTAACTCAACATAGGTTTGCAGTTAAAGCGAAACTGATAAGCTTAAGCGGATCAACTCTTTGTAAAATTATTGCAAAGCCGCTGAAAAAGGTTTCGCCTCCCACAAAGAAAAACAGGGTGGCTTTAAAAAATGCTCCGGCAATTGAATATTTTCAATTGGACGAGATTATAATCGAATCGCAATTTCCGGTAATAATTGATAATAAGTGTGGGCGTTATTATACTTGTTGCCTTTATAGTTGTGATATTGGTTATAGAGAAAATAATGTAGTTGGTGATACGATCGATGTCAGAATGGATGTAGTAGTTGAACAAGAAACAAAACGGGAACTGAACCTGAAATTATATCCGAATCCCATGCAAAATGAATCGCGCCTGGAGATAGAAAATTACGGTGATGAAATTTATTCTGTTGAGTTGTATGATATTTCAGGCAAACTGATCAGGCAGGAATCCAATCTCAGCGGCAGCGTTTATATTTTTCAGCGGAACGATTTACCTTCTGGTATTTATATCTGGCGCTTTATAACTGAAAAAAATCTGCTTAAAAGCGGAAGATTAATAGCTTCGTGATCAATCTAATTTCTGTTTTGCAGGATGTTTCACACCTCAAAGTCCATTTTTGAATTCTGAAAGACCTTTCTCCAGGTCCTGAATGCGCAAATTGTTGCTTTCAGACTTTCCTTCTCGCCGTAATAACAATGTTTTGAAAAACGGTAAGATAAATCATTGAATTTCAACCTTTTTTTTTCCAATTCTCCCTCACTGCGTCCCCCCTTTTTTCCTATCTTCGCTCGAACCATTTTACCAATAAAGAAATAAACATGGACAGATTTTCGTACCTGGGCAATGCAGACGTGAATGCGATTGAAGATCTCTTTCTTCAGTTTCAGAAAAATCCCGAGTCTGTAGACAAAAGCTGGCAGGACTTTTTTAAAGGGTTTGAGTTTGCGAAAGCGAATTACCAGGAGGGTGCAGCCGGAACAGGCATTCCCGAAAATGTTGCAAAAGAATTTAAAGTAATCTCGCTGATTCAGGCCTATCGTTCACGTGGACATCTGTTCACTCAGACAAACCCTGTTCGTGAGCGCAGAAAATATACTCCATCACTTGATCTTGAGAATTTCGGATTGAACGACAAGGATCTTGAAATAGTTTTTCACGCGGGAAATGAGATTGGACTTGGTGACGCGAAACTGAAAGATATTATCGAGCACCTGCAGGCAACTTATTGTCACAGCATTGGTGTTGAATACATGTTTATGCGTGATCCTGTTGTTGTAAAATGGCTGCAGGATAAAATGGAGAAATCCAGGAACACACCAAAGTTTACCAAGGAGCAAAAGAAGGGCGTTCTGCATATGCTCACTCAGGCTGTTGTGTTTGAAAATTTTCTTGCTACAAAATATGTTGGCCAGAAACGATTTTCCTTAGAAGGTGGTGAAGCGGTTATTCCCGGAATACACCGCATAATAGAAGATGGTGGTGATCTTGGAGTTGAAGATTATGTGATTGGTATGTCACACCGCGGCCGTTTGAATATCCTGGCTAACATCATGAAGAAATCTTTTAAAGATATTTTCACTGAATTTGAAGGAAGAGAAAGTGAAGATTCGCTTTTTGATGGTGACGTAAAATATCACATGGGATATTCTTCCGACCAGGTAACGCAAACAGGAAAGAAACTACATATCAGCTTGACTCCGAATCCTTCGCACCTTGAAACTGTTGATGCAGTGGTTGAAGGAATTGCGCGCGCTAAAATCGACAACATTCACAACGGTGATCATAAAAAAGTTTGTCCTATTCTCATTCACGGTGACGCGGCAATCGCGGGACAGGGAATTGTTTATGAAGTGATACAAATGAGTCAGCTTGATGGTTTTAAAACCGGCGGAACGATTCATATGGTCATCAATAACCAGGTTGGATTTACAACAAATTATCTCGACGCAAGGTCGTCTACTTACTGTACAGACATCGCAAAGGTTACATTATCGCCTGTGTTTCACATTAACGGCGATGATGTTGAAGCGCTCTGCTTCGTTGCAAAACTTGCAATGGAGTTTCGTCAGACTTTTCACCGTGATGTGTTCATTGATTTGTTGTGCTATAGAAAATACGGCCACAACGAAGGTGATGAGCCTAGATTCACTCAGCCTTTACTTTACAAAGCCATTGCGGCGCATCCAAATCCGCGCGAGATCTATGTGAAGAAACTGGTTGAAGAAGGAAGCATTAATGCTGATGAAGCTAAAGCTGATGAAAAAGAATTTAAAGCGTTACTGGAAGAAAACCTGGCGGAAGCGAAACACGTTGAAAAAGCGAAAGTAACTTCTTTCCTCGAAGGAAACTGGAAAGGAATAAAACTTCCCTCTGAAAAAGATTTCGAGTCTTCCGTAGATACACAGGTGGATAAAAAACTTTTCCTGGATATCGCGAAGAAAATCTCAACGCTTCCTTCAGGAAAAAAATTCTTCAATAAGATCCAGAAGATTTTTGTTGATCGTGCCGCCATGATCAAGAACGATAATTACGATTGGGCAATGGGCGAATTAATGGCTTATGCTACGTTAATGTGGGAAGGTCATCATGTTCGTTTCAGTGGTCAGGATGTTGAAAGAGGAACCTTCTCTCACCGTCACGCGGTAGTAAAAGTTGAAGACAGCGAAGAAGAATACACTCCACTCAATAATATTGGCGCTAAAGGTGAATTAAGAATTTACAATTCTCACCTTAGTGAGTACGGTGTTCTTGGTTTTGAATACGGATACGCTTTCGCTTCGCCTAATATTCTGACTATATGGGAAGCGCAGTTTGGAGATTTCTTCAACGGAGCGCAGATCATCATTGATCAGTATCTCGCTTCTGCTGAATACAAATGGAAGCGGATGAATGGCCTGGTAATGTTGCTGCCTCACGGTTACGAAGGTCAGGGACCTGAGCACTCTTCAGCGAGAATGGAACGTTTCCTTCAGCTTTGCGCTGAAAATAATTTACAGATCGTTAATGCTACAACACCGGCACAGCAGTTTCATGCTTTACGCCGCCAGTTGAAACATTCTTATCGCAAGCCGCTGATCTGTTTTACTCCGAAAAAATTATTGCGTTATCCTGCATGTGTAAGCAAAGCGGAAGATTTTACCAATAGTAAATTCCATGAAGTGCTGGACGACGCGGAAGCAAATAAGAACAATGTAAAGCGGATAGCGTTCTGTTCAGGTAAAGTTTATTTTGATCTTGTTGAACGTCGCGCGAAAGAAGGAACTGATGATCTTGCAATAGTTCGTATTGAACAGATCTATCCTTTCCCGAAGAATCATCTTGCGGAGATCCTGAAAAAATATTCAAATGCAAAAGAATATTTCTGGGTTCAGGAAGAGCCTGAGAATGCAGGAGCGTGGAGAAGCGTAAGACACTGGTGGGATGATGTAACAATAAAATATGTCGGACGCGAGGAATCAGCAAGCCCAGCAACTGGTTATGCCAAGAAGCATGCCGCTGAAACGGAAGGCATACTCAGTCAGATCTTTTCTAAAGTACTCGTGAATAAATAATAACATAAACAGAATAAAAATTTATGGCAACCATTGAAATAAAAGTTCCAAGTCCGGGTGAAAGTGTAACTGAAGTAACAATTGCGCGCTGGATCAAACAAAACGGTGATGTTGTGGAAAAGGATGAGGTGATCGGAGAAATTGATTCAGATAAAGCAACGCTAACGATCAATGCGGATGAAGCTGGTAAAATTGAGTTGCTCGCCGGTGAAGGTGATACGGTTAAAGTGGGACAGGCAATTGTGAAGATTGATACTTCTGTTAAGCCGGAAGCAAACGGAAAAGCTGATAAACCTAAAACTGAAGTGAAAAAAGCGGAGACGCAAAAAACAGAAACTAAGGTTGAAACAAAAAAGGAAGAGGTTAAAAAGGAAGAGGTTAAAAAGGAAGAAGCAAAAACATACGCTACAGGTACACCGTCTCCGGCTGCTGCAAAATTGATGACAGAGAATAAAATTGGTGGCGGACTTGCAGGAACAGGAAAAGACGGGCGCATTACTAAACAGGATGTGCTGAAAGCGTTAAGCAATGGAATTTCTAAAGCTACAGAAGTGCTGGGCAATTCCTGGCAGGGTGGGCGTGATCAGAAACGCAACAAGATGACTTCATTGAGAAAGTCACTGGCAAAGCGACTCGTTTCTGTAAAAAATGAAACAGCAATGCTTACCACTTTCAATGAAGTGGATATGAGCGCGATTTACGCATTGAGAGCTAAGTACAAAGATAAGTTCAAGGAAGTTTACGGGGTGAATGTTGGATTTATGTCCTTCTTCACTAAAGCGGTATGTGAAGCATTGTTTCATTTTCCGGCGGTGAATTCTATGATTGACGGAGAAGAGACAGTGGCACATAATTATTGTGACATTGGGATCGCCGTGAGCGCGCCGAAAGGTTTAATGGTTCCTGTTTTGCGTAACGCTGAACTGATGAGCCTCGCTGAAATTGAAATGGGAATTAAAAATCTTGCGCTCAAAGCGCGTGACGGTAAATTGTCGCTCGAAGAAATGCAGGGCGGAACATTTACAATTACAAACGGTGGAGTGTTTGGTTCTATGCTGAGCACGCCGATCATAAATCCACCGCAAAGCGCGATTTTAGGAATGCACAACGTTGTTGAGCGTCCGGTTGCAGTGGATGGAAAAGTTGAGATCCGTCCGATCATGTATGTTGCGCTCAGCTACGACCACAGAATAATAGATGGAAGAGAAAGTGTAGGTTTCCTTGTAAAAGTGAAAGAGATGCTGGAGAATCCATCAAGAATGTTGTTTGGCGGCAAGCAGCCGGAAGAAGTGTTGCTGGGACTATGAAAAATATAGGATTATTTTAAAGCGGACGTTTGAATTTTTCAGACGTCCGTTTTTTTTGTTTTTAACTCGTCCAGTTTTCTCTTAATATACTTTTCCGAAGTGATCAGCGCCCGCTGTATTCTTCTTGCATAATAGATACTATCTAGAATCTCTTTTTGTTTCTCTTCAATAATTTCTTTTTGATTTTTCATTTCATCGCGCTGCGTTACAACTTCAGAATTTAATTGCGTCAGTAACAGGTTCGCTCTTTTTTTCTGGCGGATATTCCTGTATAAAATCAAAGCAACTATGCCTATGAAGACTGCAATTCCTCCCACCAGGAATTTAAAATATCTTTCTTTTTTCAGATCAGTTTGTTGAAGTTCATTCTTAATATTCAATAATCGAATAGAATTTTCTTTCTTTTCCGTTTCATATTTCGCAGCCATTTCAGCGATCTGCTTATTGTTATTTTCATTCAGCAATGAGTCATTGAATGCATTCAGTTTCTTCATGTACTCAAACGCGGTACGGAAATCATTTTCCTCCGCTGCAGAATAGCCAAGTGTTTTGTACAAGTCACTGATAAGATATTTTGAGTCAATCTCTGAAGCGAGCTGCTGTGATAGCGTAGTATATTCATGAACTTTTTCAAAATTTCCCATTTTTGAATATAGAAAAGCGATCATGTTAGAAGATAACGTTTGCGCATACACATTTCCATTGCTCCTGCAAAGTTCAAAATCTTCCTGCGCGTATTCAAGCGCTTTAGAATACTCTTTCTTATTTGTAAAAAGATTGGTGAGGTTACCGAGCGCGTTTGCAATATCCTGTGTGCTCTTTATCCTTCTTGCAATTTCCAGCGAGGTTTTAAGTTCAACTTCCGCTGCCGCGTATTTTTTTTGAAGCGTGAGTACTAATCCAATATTATTATGACTCCTTGAAATTCCCGTTTCATCTTTCACTTTGCGGAACAGTTCAATCGCTTGTTTATGATATTGCAGTGACTGATCAATATTTCCCATTAAAGCATGCAACTCGCCAATGTTACCAAGGGTTTTCGCCATTCCTTTTTCATTTTTGATCGCTTCATCAATTTTTAATGAACTAAGAAAATATTCAATGCATTTCTGATAATCTCCCTTTACTCCATACACGTTTCCAATATTGGTAATGAGGCCAGACATAAGAACGCTGTCTTTTGCCATTGTTGCAATTACTAACGAAGAGTCATAATAAATTTTCGCGGTATCGAACGAAGTGAAGTCATAATAAATATTACCTAATAATTTGTAAAGAGTCGCTTTTTCGCTGTTGAATTTGCTTTTACGGTAATAAGCGAGTGCGCTTTTTCCGTATTCATAGGCTTTGGAATTATCGGAGCTTTGAAGTTCTCGGCACAGATAAAGTTGGGCGCGCGCGCGTACAGAATCGATTGGTGAAGCGCTTAATTTTTTAAGACTGTCAGTGTTTAATTTCTGGGCGTTGGTTACAACAGCGGAAATGAAGAAAATTAAATATAGTAAAACAGGCTTTTGCATAAGATTCTATTGAGTCGTGCTACAAATTATTATAAATTATAAATGTAAAATTGCCAGCCTCATCCGCATCTGGTGCCTTTCTCCTTAATTTTTAATTTCTAATTTTCAATTTATAATTTCCGATCAACTTCGTTTTTTCAATTTTTCGATCACCCGCGTAATATATTTTTCCTGGGGCAGCAATGATTTCTGTATCCGTTTTGCATATTCAATGCTGCTGATAATATCCCTGTTTTTTTCTTCAACGATCTGTTTCTGCAGATTTAATTCGCGGGTACGTTCCTCAACTTTTTGTTCCAGCATTACATTTTGTTCCCGTATGAGTCTTTCATTTTCCTGGGCCGCGCGTAACGCTTCCTCCTTTGCCTGGTTCTTCTCTTTGTTGGAACTATTCAGTTTATCTCCAATTGCGAAAGAAAGCATGATGGCTTCCGCTATCGCACCTATTTCAAGTATGTAGCGTGATTCTTCAAATAAAGGAAGCGCTTCCAGGTCAACAGCAATAAAAATCATCAACCCAACAAGGTATGCTCCATATCCGAACAGGTAATATCGCGCCGCGCGAAAACATTTTTTTAAAGCGAGCGCACCGGTAAGAATAGATGCTCCTGCCATTACCATTCCAAGCAATTGTATTCCAATTAAACCGACACGATGAAATCCTGCCAGGCTCAACACTCCGATCAGCATCGCGCAAAAAGCACAGGCCCATAAAATTTTATGCATTTTGGGCAGAAGTTTTTTTGTATAAAGAAACTCCATGGTAAACAACGCGCCGAACGTTCCGAATAAAACCGGGACAAGCACCGGAACCCTGAACAGCAATGAATGTTTTATTGCCGGCGGAAGCATTGCTACGTGACCAACGAAAAACGAAATAAAGACTGTGTTGAATAATATGTATAACACATAGTAAAGGTATACTCTCGCAAAACTGGTGAAATATAAAAACAGATTGTACAGCACCATCAATATCATCATGCCATAAAACAATCCGTGGAAAAGATTTGTTTTATGATCAGATTCAAAAAAACGTTCTGTGTATCCAACGTTAAAATAAGCCTGCAGCGGGGCCACATCTTTTATTTTTACAAAGACCTCAATGGTATCGCCCGGCAAAAAATTCAGGTGAGAGAAAATATGATAGGTAGAAAGTTCTTTTTCATTTTTACTGTTGAGCAGTCCTCTCTCCTGCAAAATGAACGGAGCATTTCCAACCCTGCTGTAAATATCTACAACCTTTGTTGCCGGATTTCCCATTTCCAGGAGCCAGGGCCCGTCTTCTTTAGAAGTAAAAAGAAAACGGCACCAGATAGAGGAAGCGGTAACATTAAAATTTGGAACATCTTTGTTCGCCGGTTTAAATTGTTTGATCCCTTCGGGAGAAGAAAGTTCAGCAATGGTTTTCTGGTTTGTTGGATCCTCGTAGATCCCCATGTATTTTCCCGGAATTAAAATATCGTCAGCTTCTTTTAATTCAACAACTGTTTGTGCGTACAATATTGATTGCAGCAGTATAAATAAAAGAGAGAATGAAATTACGCGGGGGAAGGAGAGAAGCATTTACTAAAAATAAAAAAATCCCCGCAACTATAGCTACGGGGATTCTAAATTAATATTCAGTTATTATGCCGGAAGAACTTCTTCGATATAGTTCTCTACCGGAGGACAGCTGCAAACAAGATTTCTGTCGCCATACGCGTTATCAATTCGCGCAACGCTTGGCCAGAATTTGTTTGATCGTACCCATTTTAACGGATACACAGCTTTCTCGCGCGGATAAGCTTTGTT
>CBIHPU010000132.1:0-8449 GCA_966211935.1 uncultured bacterium
ATCAGTAACGAAGGACAAAATTTTTCTGCCGGCGCTAATGTTGGTTTGATTTACATGATGGCGGTTGAACAGGATTGGGATGAATTGAACATGGCAGTTAAATTATTCCAGAATACAACCATGCGCATGCGCTATTCATCAATTCCCGTTGTTGCGGCTCCGCACGGACTCGCATTAGGAGGGGGTTGTGAAATCTGTCTCCACGCGGATAAAGTTGTTGCGCACGCTGAAACATATATCGGTCTTGTTGAGTTTGGAGTTGGATTAATTCCGGGAGGAGGAGGAACAAAAGAATTTGCGTTGCGTTTAAGTGATTCACTGCGCGACGGAGATGTGGAGATCAATTCATTCCGTGATCGTTTTCTTACAATAGGACAGGCGAAAGTTTCAACTTCGGCTTATGAAGCCTTTGATCTTGGTTACTTCCGAACCGGCATAGACAAAGTTGTAGTTTCAAGAAGCAGATTATTGACAGAAGCAAAACTGGAGTGCATACGTCTTGCAGAAGCGGGTTATACAAAACCGGTTCCGCGTAAAGATATTCGAGTACTCGGAAACTCAGCAATGGGCGTTGTTTACGCTGGCGCGAATTCCATGAGAAGTGGCAATTATATCAGCGCGCACGACCAATTGATCTCCGAAAAACTTGGATACGTGCTAGCAGGCGGAGATCTTTCACAGCCGACGCTGGTAAACGAACAATATCTGTTGGATCTTGAACGGGATATTTTCCTTCAGCTTTGCGGCGAAAGAAAGACACTGGAAAGAATACACAGCATAATAAACGGAGGAAAAGTTTTGAGAAATTAAGAGAACATCAAACAACCATGAAACAGAAATTCCAAAGCCAATTTCGCTTCATGATCAACAAACATAAACTTTAAACTTTATATGAACGCATACATAATAGCAGGTTTCAGAAGCGCGGTAGGAAAAGCGCCGAAAGGAGTTTTCCGCTTTACAAGACCTGATGATCTGGCGGCAGACGTTATCCGGCATCTTCTTTCAACTGTTCCGCAAGTTGATAAAGAAAGAATTGACGATGTTATAGTAGGAAACGCCATGCCGGAAGCTGAGCAGGGACTTAACATGGGCCGTCTTGTTTCACTGCTGGCACTTGATAACGATAAAGTTTCCGGAATGACTGTAAATCGTTATTGCGGGTCCGGACTCGAAACAATTGCAATTGCGCACGCGAAAATCACTGCGGGTTACGCGGATTGTATTATCGCGGGAGGCTCGGAAAGCATGAGCCTGATACCAATGGGCGGTTGGAGGATCGTTCCAAATCCAAAGGTTGCAAAAGAACATCCGGACTGGTATTGGGGAATGGGATTAACTGCGGAAGCGGTGGCCAAAGAGTTTAATGTTTCGCGTGAGGATCAGGACGCGTTCAGTTTGAAGTCGCATCAGAAAGCATTCGCTGCAATTGCTGACGGAAAATTTTCCGAAGAAATTGTTCCGATCAAAGTAAATGAAAAATATCTCGACGAAAATCTGAAGAAGAAAACCAGAGATTATATAGTGGATAAAGATGAAGGGCCAAGAGCGGATACTTCACTTGAGGCGCTTGGTAAATTGAAACCCGTCTTCGCAGTCAATGGTTCCGTAACAGCCGGAAATTCTTCGCAGATGAGCGACGGTGCCGCATTTGTTCTTGTAATGAGTGAGCGAATGATGAAAGAATTAAATCTAAAACCGATTGCAAGACTGGTGTCTCATGCAGTTGCAGGAGTACCTCCGCGCATAATGGGAATTGGCCCGATTGAAGCTGTACCCAAAGCGATAAAACAGGCGGGATTAAAAATCAGCGACATTGATCTGTTCGAATTGAACGAAGCTTTTGCGAGCCAGTCGTTAACCGTCATCAACAAACTCGGATTGAATCCGGAGATAGTAAACGTGAATGGTGGTGCGATTGCGCTGGGACATCCACTTGGTTGCAGCGGCGCAAAACTTTCTGTTCAGATCTTTAATGAACTGAGAAGGAGAAAGAAAAAATACGGCGTTGTTACCATGTGCATTGGTACAGGGCACGGCGCGGCAGGAGTATTTGAATTATTATAAATTAAATATCACGCAACGATGTGGTTAATCAACACGCTTCGTTGCGAAACAAAACATTAAAATTAAACGATATGTCAACAGCTGCATCAAAAACCAAAGGCGGAGAATTTCTAATCAGGGAAACAGACGCAAAAGATATTTTTATTCCGGAAGAATGGACGGAAGAACAATTAATGATGAAAAAAACCTGCGAAGATTTTATAGCGCAGGAAGTGCTGCCGCATATCGAACGAATTGACAGCATGGAAGAAGGATTGATGCCATCCATTCTTGATAAGGCTGGAGAACTCGGAATTCTAGGAATTTCTGTTCCGCAGGAATATGGAGGTTTAGGTTTTGACTTCACTACTTCCATGTTAACTACAGAAGTGATCGGTACGGGATATTCTGCCGCGGTTGCAATTTCCGCTCATACAGGAATCGGAACACTTCCAATTTTATTATACGGAACTGAAGAGCAAAAGAAAAAGTACATTCCAAAATTAGCGACAGGAGAATGGAAAAGCTGTTATTGCCTTACAGAACCTGGCGCTGGATCTGATGCGAACAGTGGAAAAACACAGGCGAAACTTTCCGCAGACGGAAAACATTACATCCTTAACGGACAAAAAATGTGGATCACTAATGGAGGCTTCGCGGATATTTTTACTGTATTCGCTAAAATTGATGACGACAAAAATCTTTCAGCATTCATTGTAGAAAAAGCCTTTGGCGGGATCAGTTTAAATCCTGAAGAGAAAAAAATGGGAATAAAAGGAAGTTCAACCCGACAGGTTTTTTTCAATGACTGCAAAGTCCCGGTTGAAAATCTTTTATCAGAAAGAGGAAATGGTTTTAAAATAGCCGTAAACATTTTGAATCTTGGTAGGATTAAACTTGCGGGCGCAGCAATTGGCGCTTCAAAGAAAACAATTACCAAGTCGGTTGAATATGCTAATGAACGCCAGCAATTCGGAAGATCCATTTCCAAATACGGAGCAATACGTTATAAACTCGCAGAGCAGGCTTTGCGTGTTTTTGCTTCTGAAAGCGCGATATATCGTGCATCGCAAAACATTGAAGATGCTATTGAAGCGCTGAAAGCTGGGGGGATGGACGAAGCAAAAGCAAAATTAAAAGGAGTTGAACAATTCGCTATTGAAGCTGCGATTCTGAAAGTTCATGGTTCTGAAGTTTTAGATTATGTGGTTGACGAAGGAGTGCAGATATATGGCGGAATGGGATACAGCGCCGAGGCGCCAATGGAAAGAGCTTACCGTGACTCCCGCATCAACAGAATTTTTGAAGGAACAAACGAGATCAACAGACTTCTTATAGTAGATATGCTGTTGAAGAGAGCAATGAAAGGCGAACTTGACCTGATGGGACCGGCGCAGAAAGTAGCTCAGGAACTGGTGGGTATTCCTGAAATGGGCGAAGAAGATAATTCGTTGTTTGCGAATGAAAAGAAACTGCTTGCAAATTTCAAAAAAGCGATCTTGCTTGTTGCCGGAGCCGCAGTGCAAAAGCTAATGATGCAACTCGAAAAGGAGCAGGAAGTATTGATCAATGTTTCCGACATGATAATTGAAACGTATGTTTCAGAATCTGTTTTATTGCGTGCTGAAAAAATTGTTGGGATGAAAGGCGAAGCGCAAAGCAAAGAAATTATCGCGATGACGGAAGTTTACATTAATGAAGCGTGCGATAAGATCTGGCTCAATGGAAAAGAAGCACTGAACAGTTTCGCGGAAGGAGATGAGCTACGCATGATGCTGATGGGACTGAAGCGTTTCACAAAACAACAGCCTTTTAACTCTAAAGCTGCGCGCCAGTTAGTTGCGCAAAAGCTGATAGATGAAAACAAATATTGTTTTTAAGTAAAATATTTAAATGATATATCATGTCCGTTGAACTTGAAAAACAATTTGAAGAAGCGAAACAACGTGTAACGACATTACCGGAAAAACCTTCTAACCAGGTTTTGCTGGAAATTTACGCTTTGAACAAACAGGCAACCATAGGCGATATCAACATTGAAAAACCCGCGATGTTTGATTTTGTTGCGCAAGCCAAATACAATGCGTGGTTCGGAAAAAAGGGAATGACCAAAGAAGAGGCACAGAAAAAATATATTGAGTTGGTTAACTCACTTTTTTAATTTAAAATTTCCTTCCCGCTAAACGGTACGAAAGTTTGAATGAAGTATAATTTGAGCCTTTGTCATAAACGGTATAATTTACTCCGGCGCCAAACTTATTCCTGAAATACAGAGTTGATTCAATAAACTTTCCGGACGTGTTTAAGAATTTCAAAAGCCCGACTTTCAATTCGCTGCCATTCATTAACCCAAAACCGGTTCCGGCGGCAATTTGAGTAAGTTCTCCCTGTCCTCCATGAAATAAAAATAAATCATTGTGTGAATATTCAAAGAAAAACCATCGGTGAGGTAACACGCGCACTTTCCATCTGCCGAAAATATCAAAAACGGAAAAGCGCCCGGCGGAAAAATAATTAACGCTCTCATCGTTGCGTGGAATAAATTTTCCCGCAGAAAAACCTAAAGTTCCCCCAACCCATTTATAATCTGCATTCGCCGCAACACTTACACCATAAACATCTGTAACGTAAACCGTTTTTCCATGAGGATTCCTTTCATAATTCTTACCGTACATGCCCTCAAACAATAAGGTCTGACTCGCTGTAGGAGAATAATATCTTCCATAAATAAATTTACCTCCAAAAGCCATAAGGTGGTGACGATACGGTCCTGAATGTTCGTATGACACATTATTCCCTAAACCATATGATGAAAAAAGATTGTTGTATGAAGACTTGGCCGACTCCTGGTAATTTTCAGTTTCCGTATTTATAGAACCTACCTGGAATTCCCTAATAAGAGTTCTGTCCTGGTAATGAGAAGAAAAATCCTTGATCACTTTTTCAGAAATCTGGGCCTTCAGATCGCATTGTAATAAGACCCCCGCGAATGCTACTATTTTTCCAATCCTCACAAACATTTTCCTGAGATAAAAACCAACTGTTATATCTAAATTTACGAATGAAAAATGTATAAGAGAAGTGATTCGCACGGGAAGTGACTGATATTAATGGTAAATAATCCTAATTCTTATGCGTAAATTTTATTCCCTGCTTTCCATTTGAGTAATTCTTTTCTGCCTGCATGATTAATTTAGCATTTACACAATGTGATCAAACAATTAGGTATTTTTGATTCAGTGAAAAAGAGGATTCAAATACACGGACATAGAGGTTTCCGCGGAAAATTTCCGGAAAACACCATAAAAGCTTTTACGGAAGCAATGAAAGCCGGAGCTGAGTTTCTCGAAATGGACGTTGTTATTTCGGCCGATAAAAATGTAGTTGTTTCTCATGAACCATGGATGAACGAAGTTTTTTGCGTAGATCCAAACGGAACAACAATTCAAGCAGGAGCCGCGGAAAAATTCAACTTATACCAGATGACTTATTCCGAAATCAGCAAGTTTGACTGCGGGGTAAAAATCAATCCGGAATTTCCTCTTCAGCAAAGTTTTTCATCCACAAAACCACTACTTGCAGATGTAATAGTAAAGGTGGATGAATTTACAGTTACAAATAATCTACCTGCTGCCAAATTCAATATTGAAATCAAAAGCGATTTTTCGGGCGACAACCTGTTTCATCCGGAACCAAGCGAATTTGTTCAGTTGGTCCACGCTGTTTTAATAGAAAAAAAAGTATTATCAAGAGTAATGCTGCAGTCATTTGACGTCCGTATATTGCAGGAAATAAAACGTAACTATCCTGGTATGATCATTTCATTTTTGGTTGAGAACAATAAAACGCTTGAAGAAAATCTGCTCGAACTCGGATTTACACCTGATATTTACGGCCCCGAATTCATTCTCATCAACGATGAAATGATTAATGCTTTAAAAGAAAAGAATATTAAACTTATTCCATGGACCGTGAATGATGAGAAAGAAATGAGACGGTTGATCAGCAAAGGTGTTGACGGTTTGATAACAGATTTTCCGGATATGGCAAAGAAAGTTCTTAGCTCAATGCTGAATGACTGACAAAGATTTTATTCGCAATTAAAATTCCTCAAAATAGTTTACGTGCAATTTTCTTCTAAAAACAGACAAGCGATAATAGACGAAATGAGTAACACCCATTTTGATGTGTTGATAATTGGAGGAGGAATTACAGGAGCGGGAATTGCGCTGGACGCGGCTACCAGAGGATTGAAAACCGGTCTGATTGAAATGCAGGATTTCTCCGCAGGCACTTCGAGCAGATCAACAAAATTAATTCATGGCGGACTGCGTTATCTGAAACAATTCGAATTTAAACTCGTTGCGGAAGTTGGAAAGGAACGAACCATTGTTCACAGGAACGCGCCTCACCTCACCCATCCGGAAAAAATGTTGCTGCCATTGATCAAAGGCGGCTCGCTCGGAAAATTCACAGCCTGCCTGGCAATGTGGATCTATGAATTTCTGGCTGGAGTAAAAAAAGAAGAACGCTTTAAATACCTCAACAAACAAAAAGCAATTGAACAAGAGCAATTGCTGAATATTAAAAAATTACGCGGCGGAATTATTTTTTATGAATATAGAACAGACGACGCGCGCTTAACAATGGAAGTTTTAAAAACAGCTGCAAGTAAAGGTGCGCAGGCAGTTAATTATCTCAGGGCATCATCTTTTATTTACGATAACGCCAAATTAAAAGGCGTTGTCGCGAAGGATGTATTAAATGGCAAGATCTATAATTTCACAGCTGATCAAATCGTAAACGCTGCCGGTCCCTGGGTGGATGAGCTAGACGCACTGGATGGAAACAGTATTCCGCAAATGTTGCAACTCACAAAGGGCGTTCACATTGTCATTGATCATAAAATTTTTCCTGTTAAGCATTCTCTTTATTTTGACACTTTTGATAACAGAATGATCTTTGTTATTCCCCGTGAAGGGAAAACATATATTGGAACAACAGACACTTTTTACAAAAACGAAATTGCGCATCCCAAAGTTACAACGGAGGACATCAACTATCTTTTAAAATGCATTAATGAATTTTTTCCGGAATTGAATTTAAATGCAGATCACATCGAATCCTGTTGGGCTGGCTTGCGTCCGCTCGTAAAAAAGCCTGGCAAAAAGCCTTCTGAAATTTCACGTAAAGATGAATTGTTTATTTCAGCTTCAGGACTCATCACAATTGCAGGAGGGAAACTTACAGGTTACAGAAAAATGGCACAACGCGTGGTTGATACTATTGCAAAAAAAATCGCAGTGTTACAAAATAAAAAAATTCCACCATGCGGCACCGCATTTATCACTTTATCCGGAGGGGAATATAATGATTCGCTGAAAGCAGCCATTTACAATAACGCACGACAGACGGGAATTGAGCGCACAAAGCTTGATCAACTTTTCAGAAAATTTGGAAACAACACCGCGGAAATCATTTCAATTTATAACAGAATTAAATCAGATGAAAGTGATAACGCGTTATTGATAGCGCAACTGATATATTGTATAGAGAATGAAATGTGCGTTACTGCCACTGACTTCCTGGTACGCAGAACAGGGAAAATGTATTTTAATATCCGCGAAGCGAGAGAATCGCAAACGGTAGTTTTAAACTACATGAAAACTTTTTTTGGCTGGAAGGAAGTTGAATACGAACAAATGAAAAAAAACCTGGAAGGAGGGTTCAGGGAATCGCAGTTTGGAGACACCGTAACTTAAGTTGATTTTGCCTGGTGCAATTCTTCCATCATCCAGTATGGATTGGCTTTAAATTTATTCCAGTCTTCTTTTAATACTTTTTGAATTGCTTCGAGGGCTGACTTTGTTTCATCAGAATATTTCGCGTAATCATTTTTATACCGCCCGTTATTGATGAACTTCTCAAAATACTCCAGCAAATTATAGCAAATATTCATCTGACCTGTCGCTATAATTGTTTCCAGCATATTTTTTTCACCTTTCAGCTCTTCAGGCGTAAACCATAAAGTAGTGGCCATACTGTTGGCTTTTGTAGCCGCGCGGATTATATCTTCTCCCGGATCAAGAAGTTCATCTGTAAAATGCGGATATTTAATTTTTCTTTTCGTCACTTCTATATCCGTCATATCTACAATCGCGTTCATGATAAGTCGGGGTTTCCATGTATAATCCCCATAAACACGTTCGTAACTCAAATAGCGCATGTGTCTGATAAAAACATCTGTCACCAGTTTCATTCCACTTCGTCTCCTATTGATAAAAAGATTATACAGCAACCCAAATCTCAATTTATCGAAGTGACGCAACCTGTTTGCAAAAAAATGAGGTACACCGAGCCAACGTGTAAGTCCTGCAAATCCCCGTGAAAAAATAAGTAACAC
>CBIHPU010000133.1:0-8359 GCA_966211935.1 uncultured bacterium
AATAAAATTCTTCACTTTATAATCCTGACACAAACGCAAGAGATTAAGAAGGGAGTTAATATTGTTATTGTAATAAGTTAAAGGCTTTTGTGTTGACTCAGGAACGGATTTGTAAGCGGCAAAATGTATGACTCCCGCAATATCGTTATGCATTGAGAAAATCTTGCGCAATGAATCAGGATCGCAAAGATCAACAGGATGTTCAGTTACTTCCTGTCCGGTAATTTCTTTTATGCGTGCATAAGATTCGTTGCCTGAATTTGAAAAATTATCAATCGAAACAACATCATATGCTGTGCCGCCAAAAAGTTCAAGAATTGTGTGCGATCCAATGAATCCCGCACCCCCGGTTACTAATATTGTTGCCATAATTTAGAAAGGTTAAATATACCAAAAACTGTTAGACGCTACAGGTCAGTAAATTCCGTTCCCGCCTGATCCTGCTCAAAAAAATGCCCATTTTTTCCTATCTTTACACTATGGAAAATTCAGTTTTGGACCCGATAGAATCAGCTATAGAAGATATTAAAAACGGAAAGCTGGTTATTGTTGTGGATGATGAAAATCGTGAGAACGAGGGCGACTTTGTAACCGCAGCGAACAATATGACGCCTGAGCTGGTGAATTTTATGGCTACACATGGGCGTGGTCTTATTTGCACTGCCATAACAGAGGAACGGGCAAAAGAATTACAGCTTGAGTTAATGGTGCCATCAAATACTTCCACGCATGAGACAGCATTTACTGTTTCAATAGATCTTTTGGGCCATGGATGCACAACAGGAATTTCCGCGTCTGACCGTTCGAAAACAATTAAAGCATTAGTAGACCGTAATATAAGACCTTCAGATTTCGCAAGGCCCGGACATATTTTTCCATTGAAAGCTAAAAGCGGAGGAGTACTTCGCAGAGCAGGTCACACTGAAGCAACAATTGATCTTGCACGTCTTGCCGGATTTGAACCATGCGGCGCGCTGGTGGAAATTATGAATGAAGACGGAACAATGGCAAGACTGAGTGAACTTATGGAGATCGCAAAAAAATTCAATCTGAAAATTATTTCCATTGAGCAACTGATAGCATATCGCCTGCAGAAAGAAAGCATTATTCAGCGTGAAGCGGATGTGCATATGCCAACAGAGCGCGGCGATTTCAGAATGGTTGCCTACAAAGTAACTACAACTGGACAGGATCAGCTTGCGCTGGTGAAAGGAGAATGGAGCAAAGATGAACCAGTGCTTGTACGCATGCACAGCAGTTGTCTTACAGGAGATGTGTTTGGAAGTTGTCGTTGCGATTGCGGACCACAGCTGCAGGCGGCAATGGACATGATTGAAAAAGAAGGAAGAGGCATAATAGTTTACCTTAACCAGGAAGGAAGAGGAATTGGATTACTGAATAAACTTAAAGCATACCAGTTGCAGGAGAAAGGATTGGATACGGTAGAAGCGAACTTACAACTGGGATTTAAAATGGACGAAAGAGATTATGGTGTGGGCGCGCAGATATTAAGGGATCTGGGAGTATCAAAAATTCGTCTGATCACAAACAATCCGAAAAAACGCGCTGGACTTATTGGATACGGATTGGAAATAGTTGAAAATGTTCCAATAGAAATTGA
This sequence comes from uncultured bacterium, assembly GCA_966211935.1. Classification (GTDB taxonomy): domain Bacteria; phylum Bacteroidota; class Bacteroidia; order B-17B0; family Aurantibacillaceae; genus AM-1111. The sequence goes on from CBIHPU010000133.1 coordinate 1,622, forward strand.
GGCGAATGTACACAACCAGAAATATCTTGCCACCAAGCGAGATAAGATGGGACACACTTTAAAAGCGAAATAGATCATTCCGCAGCGAATGAGAATTCAACAGGGAGCCGCTATTAAGCGGCTTTTTTTGTATGTAGAAGCGATGGTTTATTTTTTTATATTGACGTATATAATTTTCATTTTTACAGACAAACAAATGTTATGAGAAATACATCTCATTATATTTTATTACTGATGATCATTACAGGTTCCTGTAAGAATGAGGAGGAAACGAAAACCCGTGCGCAGGCAGAGAATATCAAACTTGAGATCTCTGTTTACAACCGAAATTACAGTTTCGACAATATTTCTTACCACATTCAAATTGACAGCACCATCACGATACGCGAATCAACCAGGACGCAGTTTTTTACAACAGTAAATTTAGCGCGCGGCAAGCATTTTCTTTTTGTGCGGGATCTGACGTACGACATATCCTCACTTATAAAATTCACCATATCTGATTCTGCTACTTCGGCGGGAATAAAAATTTTTAATGAGTATGTGCCGCCGTACCAGGAGCACCTCGAATATCTTGCCGACGCAAGGATACGTCATAAGCAACTGGACACGATCAACAATAGAGATGCAAGAAAAGATTACATCAAATCACTCTGGAACACAAATGACAAGAAACGTCACCGCCAGCAGGAGCGCGCGATAAGATTGGAGTATTATGAGAATGAAGACTTCTGAGAACGTTTGTTCGAAAAAAAAAGCCGCCTCATTTGAGACGGCTTTCTTTTTTTCAAAATAAAAACAATTAATTCTTATACTTCATATACGCCCAGATACCTCCGCCAATTATTGCGAGTATGGTTAATACAAAGAAGAAAATTTTCCAGAACGAATACGGGCGCTCGCCCTGCACTTCGCCTGTACGCGCGTTGATCATGAAGCGATACACTTTACTGTTATATTTATACGCGCTCAACCACATCGGTAACAAAATATGTTTGAACGTAATGTCATTGTATTGTGTCTCCAGTGTTGAAATTTCCTGGTGATCACCTCCGATATCTTTTCGCACACTATCACGTATGGCAGGATCCATTACGCCTTTCGCTATTTCCCAGCCTCCCGGCAAGTCTACACTGTAGCTTTCAGTCTTAAATCCACTCAGAAAACTTTCGTTGTAATCGATCATCTGATCAAGATCCCATGGCTCCAGTTCACGCGTAACATTATCGGGCAAAGCTTTTGTCGCGCACACAAGCAGATCATCAAAATCATTATTCACATATCCGCTTACATGTGTCCAGCTTATTTTTGTAACGGTCTTGCTTTGTTCATTTCCATTGCTATCCGTATAATATTCTGTATCCTGGTAATTATCTCCGCGGCGACCACTGTATGAACTGTATGTCTTGGAATCATAGGTCCAGTATGGAAGATACATTCCGTTCAGTTTATCGGTTGAACTCTTCGCATAGATCTTCAGATCATTTGGCGCAAACCACAAACCACCGATCCAGTCTTCAAAAAGCTGGTTGGCCTGCCTGCGTTCTATCTTGAACGGAAGCATGGTTTTTGGTTTGATAATATTCTGCGTTGTAGCGTTTGCAATTACCAGCGGCGTTGAGCAATAAGGACAAGAGTCAGAAGTTACATTCGGCTTCAGCGTAGTGCTTGCACCGCAATCATTACACTTTACAGTATGAATTGCCTGCTGATCCGGCGCTGTAGCCATCTTCGCTACATACTCATTGAAATCAAGCTCTTCAATAACTGCCGCTTCAGTTTTAATTTCATTTTCAGCGTTGCAGTATTCGCATTTTAAATGTGTGGTTCCGGGTTTGTAAGTCAAAAACGCACCGCAGTCTTTGCACTTTACTTTATTGATGTAAGCGGTCTTTTCAGAAGTTTCGTTCATTGGTGGGGATAGTTGAAAGTTGTGAATGTTACAAGTTGAAAGTTGTGAAAGTTGAAAGTTACAAGTTATGAAAGTTGAAAGTTTAGAAAGCGTCCTCAGATAACTTTCCAAACCTTCCAAACTTTCTAAACTGTCTAAGGCATTGGCGGTGGCGGAGGAGGAGGCATTTGATTAAATAAACCTCCTAACTCAGGAACAGTTCCTGCTGCGGCCCATCCTGCCATTCCTTGTTTCCAAACCATTGTCTGCGCGTTGAATTGTCCGGAAGCAATCATTGCCTGCAGTTGCTGCAGATTGAATGGCCCTGCCTGTTGTCCGTTAACTGCCATGAAATACATTGAAACCGGAGGAGGCGGAGGCGGTGTGTTCATTCCACCCATTCCCTGGTTCATCATGTTCGGATTCTGATTGTTCATCTGCTGTTGCTGTGGATTCATGTTGCCCATCATGTTCGTCATCATGTTGCCCATTCCGAACCCAACACCCATTCCAATTCCTGCACCTGCAATTCCTTCGTTGCCCGCGGCGATCTCAATACTCTTCGCCGTTTTCATCTGCGCAAGTTTCTGCATATCGATCTTGTTCAGACGCGTGTATTCGAAAATTTCTTTCTTCAGTTCCTCCGGCATGCTCACATTCTCCAGGTTGAAATCTGTAAGCAGCAATCCGTAACTGTCAAAGGTCGTATTTAGTTTCTCTTTGAACACTCCCTGCAATTCATCAAAGTTGCTGAGGAATTTTTCAATTGGAATATTTTCTCTTGTGCAAACAATACCGAAGTTGGTAGCGATCTTTGTACGTAACTGACCGTTGATCTCGTCTATTGTGAAAGTGCCATCTGTTCCAACAATCTCCTTAATGAATTTTCCTGCTTCAGTTACGCGGAAGTTGTAGTTACCGAAAGCGCGTAGCTCTATAAAACCGAAACGCTGGTCTTCAACAGTGATAGGATTTTTTGTGCCCCATTTCTGATCTGTAAACTGTGTTGTACTTACAAAATAAACCTCAGCTTTCCACGGACTGTCAAAACCATATTTCCATCCTTTTAAAGTGGAAAGAATAGGAAGGTTTTGCGTAGTAAGCGTGTGAGTTCCGGGTTGAAATATATCGGCTAATTTTCCTTCGTTGATAAAAACTGCCTGCTGTCCTTCGCGAACAACAAGTTTGGCTCCCATCTTGATCTCATTCTGGTAGCGGGGAAAGCGCCACACAATCGTTTCATGATTATCATCGAGCCATTCAATGATATCAATGAATTCCCCTTTAATTTTGTCAAACAATCCCATAGTTTCAGTGGTTTTAATGGTTTTCTCAAATGTAAAAAAGAAATATTATAACGGGAAGCATTCAACCGGATTTCCTGATCAATAATCGTAATAAGTACTTTATCTTAATAAAAACCAGGAGATCAATTTTATTTACTTTCGCCATTGTGAAGAGCAGGAAGAAAATCATAGTTATTGGGGGCGGCGCGGCTGGTTTTTTCGCGGCGATTAACATTGCTGAAAAGTGTGATAACGCTGAAATTACTATTGCGGAGAAAACTCAGAAACTTCTCTCAAAAGTTAAAGTTTCCGGAGGAGGAAGATGCAATGTGACAAATGACTGTCCGGATATTTCAAAGCTCGTAAAGAACTATCCGAGAGGAGAAAAACAGTTAAAAAAAATTTTCAGGCACTTTGCGGTTGAAGATACAATAAGCTGGTTTGAAGAGAGAGGGGTTGAACTTCAATCGGAAGATGACGGAAGAATGTTTCCCGTCACTAATTCTTCACAAACCATAATTAATTGTTTTTCGCGTGAAGCAGAACGTTTGAAAATCAAGATCAATACCGGATGCGAAATAAAATCGATTACAAAAAAAGACGCACAATTTATACTTGATACTAATGGGGAAGAACTTACCTGCGATGCTGTTGTTGTAACCACAGGCGGATTCTCAAAACTGAGCGCATATGAATTTCTTCTTCCAACAAAACACAAGATCATTCCACCTCTTCCAAGTTTGTTTACCATCAACCTAAAAAAAGATCCAGTAACAGAATTGATGGGTGTTAGCGTAAGAAATGCGGAAGTGAAAATTGCGGGCACTAAACTGAAATACAGTGGTCCGGTTCTTATTACTCATTGGGGATTCAGCGGCCCGGCGGTTTTAAAATTATCGGCGTTCGCTGCTGAAACTTTTCACGAAAAAAATTATGTGGCGGATATTCTGATCAACTGGACCGTACTTGAAAATGAAGAAAACGTAAAGCATGAAATTGAATCGAACATTTTAAAAAAACCAAATTCTTTCCCTGTAAACAGTAATTTATTTCGGCTACCGGAAAGACTTTGGATGTTCCTTCTGGAAAAATCAGAAATCAATCCGCAAAAAAACTGGAGCGAACAGACAAGAAAATCGCTAAATAAACTGATCAATAATTTATATGCTGATCAATACAGAATGGAAGGAAAAACAACTTTTAAAGAAGAGTTTGTAACGTGCGGTGGAATAGATTTGCAGGAAATAAACACCGAAACAATGGAGAGCAAATTAGTTCCCGGATTATATTTTGCAGGTGAAATACTGAATATAGATGGTATAACGGGAGGATTTAACTTCCAGGCAGCGTGGAGCACCGCTTATGTGGTCTCACAATCAATTTCCGGACAATGTCAGGAAAAGTAGTCCGTTTGTCTATTTTCAGTTGGGTTTCAGGGCATTTACATCAATTAACATATAAAGACAGAAAATAATCGTTAAATTTGGCTTACTCAAAAAATATCCGAACAAACATGAAAAAATTATTTCTCGCTTTAGCTTTAACCGGAATGGTTGGAGCCGTATCTGCAACAACGATTGCACGTCAGGACGACAAAACAAAAAAACAGGAAAACACTACAACTGCTACTTCAACTGCAAAGACTGAAGAAAAATCTTGTCATACAACTGAGAAGAAAGGCTCTTGCTGCACTAAAAAAGAAGAAAAAGCTTGTGGTACTGCAAAAAAAGGAAAAACCTGCTGCGCAAAAAAAACTGACGAGAAAAAAGCAGACGAAGGAACTAAGTAATTAATATTATACATTAAAGAACCGCGCTCAAATTGGGTGCGGTTTTTTTTTGAATTAACTTATTATTTAAAAAAAACGCCGGCGATTAACCGGCGTTTTCAATTTAATTATTTATCAGCGGGAAAGGAGTAAGTATCCCTGCTGCGACATTTCTTCATCCTGTGTTCCGACCGCTTTCATAATGAAGAAATATGTTCCGTCCGGCGCATCTCCTCCATCCCATTTTCCATCGGGAGTATTTATTTCAAACAATTTCTTACCCCATCGGTCAAAGATCAAAACTTCAAGCGATTTCAGACCCACATTTGGAATATAGAAATGGTCATTGTCACCATCTCCATTAGGAGTGAAGACGTTTGGAATTACTATTTCCATCGGTTCAATTACCGTAATTACAGTAGATACTGAGTCTATACAACCGAATTGATTGGTTACTGTGAGTGTAACAACATAACTTCCAGGAACAATATAAAGTGAAGAATCATTTGGCTGATTGGAAGTTAGTCCATTACCAAAATCCCACGCATATGTTGTGGCGTTTGTACTTGTATTAATAAATCCAACCGCTAATGGAGGTACGCCCGAAGGAGGATTGGCAATAAAACTTGCGTCAATTGTTGCCTGTATCTGTATATGTACAACCGTTTTATGTATCTTTAACGTTTAAAACATATGTTCCGCCAGTTCCTACAGAAGTATTTTGTGATGTTGAAGTAAAGCCGCCCGGTCCGCTCCAGTTATAACTTGCGTTGCTTGCTCCTGTACTGCCGGCAAGTATCGTAGTTGCTCCGCCACAATTAAGTATTGCGTCGTTTCCGGCGTTGGCACCTGGAAGGTTTACGTTGTTTCCGACTGCTACGGTCTGTGTAAGCACACAACCGTTCGCGTCAGTTACTGTCATTGTATAAGTACCTGAACTTAATCCGGAAGGATTCGCACCTGTACCGGAAGGCGCCCAACTGTAAGTATAATTTGGTGTGCCGCCGGAAACCGAAGTATTGATGCTTCCTGATCCCAAACATCCTACAGGGAAAGGCGTAAGCGTAGCAGTCAGCTGAGTTGGTTGCGTAATAGTGAAAGTCAAAGTATCCTGGCAACTGCTGGCATCCGTAACAATAACAGTGTATGTTCCTGCAGGAAGATTTGATGATGACGATCCGCTTCCTACACTGCTCCACGAATAAGTATATCCCGCAGTGCCCCCTGTTTGAGTAATGCTTGCTGCACCTGTACTGTCTCCGAAACATGATGCCGGCGTAGTTGCAGCGCTAGCAACCAGCGGATTGGAAGGCTGCACAATTGTAACAGTATCTATAACTGAACAACCAGTGTTTGTTGTCGCGGTAAAAGTATATATTCCGGGACAAAGACCACCAATAGACGCTGTGGTCGCGCCATTACTCCAGTTGTAATTATAAAAACCAGGAGCATTCGGAATTACATTCGCATCCGCGCTACCATTACACGCGTTGAAGCAAGTGATATTGGAAACCGAAGGATTGGCAGTTAATGAATTAACTACAATTGAGTAAGCTAAAGTTGTATCTGAGCAACCATTCGTATCTGTACCCGTTACCAGGTAAGTTGCAGATCCGCCTGTACCGTCTACAATTATCGCGTCTGTACCGTAAGGAGTACCCGCAGGACTCCAAATATAACTTACACCACCAAAAGCATAAAGCGTATCAACACCACCGGAACATAAAATAGTGCTGTTGGCAGTTATAACCGGTGCCTGGTTTACAGAAATGATGACGTTTGCGGAGTTGGTA
>CBIHPU010000134.1:0-8322 GCA_966211935.1 uncultured bacterium
TGATAAGTCTTGATACACGTATCAACAGCGCGGCGCATTATGGCGGACTCGGGGCCGGAATTTTTTGCGGATATCTTGTCTGGATTTTGTACAAATTAAATCTGCCTTCCCGCGTTACCATTTTTTCAATTCTCATCACAGTCTTTACCGCGGCTTCAGTATTTTTTATTCTTCCAGTCATCCCTAAAGATTCTGTAAAACTATTTAAGTTCCAGAGCGAACGTATTATCATGCCGGTTACAGAACTTGATTCAACTGTAACTGCAGTCAGCAACAAAGAACCGGTCAGCGATGAAAAAGCCATCATGTTCATTCAGCAATGGAATGATCTGATAGGAAGAACTGACAGTATGCGTCATCTTACAAAAAGTGATGATATTGAAAAAGACATCAGCCGAATAAAAACTGATATCATCCTTTACAGGGAACTCACCTTGCTGAACATACGCAGATCCAACGGAGATTCAACCGCGTTGATTCCGATCGAACTGATCAAAGAACGATTGGGAGAGAAATAATTGATCAATTTCAAAAAAACATTTTTTCTCTGTGCTTTTTTTCCTGGGTAATGTAACTACTTAAGAGAAAACATCTGTTTTGCTTAACGGGGTTTGAGCACCAAACAACCGAATATAATTCTTGGTGCGACACCTTTCAGGGTCGAAAAAATATTTAAGCGAATCAGGTTATAAACGTGTGCTCCCTTCAGGATCAGATTTGGTTGAATTCTCTAACTACTGCACTATCACTTCAGCGTTTTTTCCCTTCTGAATTTTACTGATGTCATATGGACTTCCGTCATTGTTCATCAGCAATGCTTTTCCATTTTCAGATTTAATGATCAGCTTCGCGCGCTTCTTTAAGATCACTTTAGAATTTCCTGCAAGGTAAACAGGAGCAGATATCGTCAAGGTTTTCTTTTTCGCGACAATCAGTTCACCTTTGATCTTCTTTGCGTCTTTCCATTCCGAATTGCTTCTCGCGGTCTCATTTTGATCTGAACCTAACTCTGCCAGTGGAGTATACCACATGCCTCTTCCATAAGTTGCGATGTACAATCTATTCGACGCATAGTTAATTTCCATTTCTGAAACAGTACAAAACGGAAACGGATTTTCTGAACTGAAATAAGGCAGCCATTTTCCATCAGCCAATAATGCCTTATTGCTCACATAAATTCCCGTATCAGTTGCGACATAAATATTTGCATCATCAGTGTTCTCAACAACAAAACGGCTTCTCGGCTTGGGAAGATTGAAAGAAAGATCTTTCATGCTCACGCTGTCATCATAAATCGTAAACTGCATCAGCTCACTTTGCCACCCGTGATAAATATTTGCAAGCATCACATAAAAACTGTTTTCTTCTTCAGGCACAGGATGGATCTCAACAACATCTCTCCAGTCGAGCCACCAAACCATCTTTGTTATGTCTTTCCATTCTGGTTTTTCGTCACTTAAATTTTTTGTAAAAAACAATTTCCCCTTTAGTTCGTTTTGCTGCCAGATCGCTCCCGCGTAAGACATCAGCGCTGTATTTTTATCATCTGCAATTCCGAAACAGTTGATCACATCATTCATGATCTCACCTTTCTTCCCTGTTACATCCGGAATAAAACTTTTTTCTATCCACTCCCCTTTTCTAGACGTGGACCAATCCATTTTAAAAAGCTGATGATGACCGATCCACACTGCATTATCAAACTTCTGCATCGGCCTGCGAAACAAATGGCAATTACCCGGCGGCGCTTCAATGCCTCCCCATTTACTTCCTCTGTCCTTTGTCTGTTTCAACGATGGCGAGTTCCCCTGCCCTATCGCGTAACTCACATCAACATCAGAAATGCAGACATCGTATCCATCACCAACTCCGGCGGTTTGATTTTTCCAGACTCCATTATCATAAGTGTAAAGTCCGTTGTCCTGTCCGCCTCCCCTTATTAAATTTCTGTCTTTTTCACTCGTGCCGACTCCCCAGAACTGCGCAACACCTAATCCTTCTCCATTAATATTTTTCCATGAGCTGGTGCTCATTGCTCCCGGAAGCGAAACAGAAATTCCTCCATCATTGGCCATTGCAAGCACATCTTCTTTTCCGCCTTTTGTTCCTTTCAGCAATTTCATATCTCTTACATCCGCGTGCGTTTTCGCTCCCCAATAATCACTTACCGTTACAAAAGTTCTTCCTCCATTAGTACTTTTCGAAACCTGTGTCATTCCAAAATACATTACGGTAGTGTCTTCTTCATTCACTTCAAACTGCATGTGCCAGTAACCTGAACTACTGAAAACTCTATTTGTGTTTATGTTCGCGCTCCATGACTTTCCATCATACAATTGTAAAAATCCACCATTATAAGCATACATCATGTAAATCAAATCCTCATAACCTTTCCTGTTGATCACATCTATCTGAATGTTTCCCGCTTTTACTCCATGCAACATGTCTTCCCAGGTTTTTCCTTCGTCTGTTGTTTTGTAAAACTCAGCTCCAATCGGCGCATCACTTCTTGTTGTTATGTAAAATGTTTTTTTATCTCCGGGTTTCCATTCAACATCCGCAAGGTGCACATACTGATCCTGGTTCTTTATCGGCGAATTCAAAATTGAATAGGTCTTCCATCCATCATTTGTATAAAACAATTCTTTGCCAATTCTTGCAAGCATGATCATAGGATCATCAGGACAATTTTCAAGATAATCGACTTCTTTCATGTCAGCAGGTTGAATTGCCGGACCAACCTGCTTCCACGATTGTCCGCCATTCACAGTTTTCAAAATTCCATTGCTGTAACCATACATTCTCGCGTTTCCTCCCATTTGTGTTCCAATATAGATCACCTGTGAATTTGTGTTTGGCATAACAATGATAGAGTTGACCCCTGTTCCCGGTTTAGGCCAGGTATCTGTAATATTTTTCCAGGTCCACTTCTCAGTTCCAGACTCAGCTGTTCTCGTTCCTTTCCATAATCCTCCATATAAACTACCTGCATATACAAGATTGGCCTCCTCGTCACTTGAATACATGGCATTAATAAATCCAATATTTTGTGTAGGAAGAGAAAGGGGACCAAGACAGGTGTAAGCGGCGCCTGTTGCCTGCTGGGCAAAATTCTCAGACACAAGAGCGATCAGAAATATCAGATAAAAGCGAATACGCATAGGAAAAAGAGTAAAAATTGAGCCTAAAGCAAAGTTATTAAAAATGAAATGTGATTAAAATCTGTCATTGAAAGCTTTTGACTCAGCAATTAGCAATTATTTTCGGAATTAAATTCTAATGCCATGAGCGATCTTTCCGTTTTTTTTAAGCCCGTAAACAAAGAAGAACTTGCCGAAGGGCACGTGTACGCGGAGAATATGTTGGGTAATCTGATGAGAATACACGACGAATCTTCAGGTTTTCCTGAGCTGGAAGGATTTGATATTGTATTGATCGGCGTTTAATAAGGTCGTCGTTCTTGTTCGAATGAAACCTGTTCGTACGCGCCTTATGTAGTAAGAAAATTTTTATACCGTTTATACCAGGGAGCATTTACCGCGAAGATCGTTGATCTTGGAAATATTGAAGCGGGACATACGGAAGAAGATACTTACTACGCGCTTTCTCAATCGGTGGAAGCATTGATAAGAAAAAGCATAGTTCCTGTTGTTATTGGAGGAGGTCATGATCTTACTTACGCTCAGTTTCTCGGTTACGAAAAACTTGAGCAGACCATAAACGTGGCGACAGTAGATTCACGTTTTGATCTTGGAAATCCTGATGATGAATTTACAAGCAAAACATTTTTAGGAAAAATAATTCTGCACCAGCCGAATTTTCTTTTCAATTACAGCAATATTGGATATCAAACTTACCTGGTGGATCAGAGCCAGCTGAACATGATGAACAAATTGTATTTTGATGTTTATCGTTTGGGCCAGATAAGAGATAATATTCTTGAATCTGAACCCATCATTCGTCACGCGGATTTTTTATCGTTTGACATTTCATGCATCAAGCATTCAGACGCGCCGGCTCACGCGGAAGCATCACCTAACGGATTGTACGCGGAAGAAGCATGCCAGATCATGTGGTATGCGGGGATGAATGACAGATTGAGTTCACTTGGTATTTACGAGATCAATCCGCAGGAAGATGAGCAGGGCAAAACATCGCATCTGGCAGCGCAGATGATCTGGTGTTTTGTTGATGGTTATTATGGGAGGAAGAGAGATTTTCCTTCGCGCACGAGCGGAGATTACACGCGCTTCCATGTTTTTATACAGGACAGCAAATACGAGATCAATTTTTACAAGAGCAAAAAATCAGATCGCTGGTGGATGGAAGTTCCTTATCCTCCGCACAAAGGTTTGAAGTTTGAAAGACACACATTGGTGCCCTGTTCATATAAAGATTACGAGACCGCGTGCAATAACGAGATTCCGGACAGATGGTGGCAGACTTATCAGAAGTTGTCGTAATGTAGAACGCAATGATTTTAATAATCATGTGCGGGAATAATATATAAAAAAGAGAATTTCTAAAATATCTTAATATTTCCTGAAATTGGGTTATGGGAAACTTCAAAATAGGATTAATACTAATAGGCATAATTTTAATTATCGTCGCTATCCAAGGATATGTCATGCGAGGTAACCAAAAGAAAAGACTCAGGAAGAATTCAAAAGTAACCCAAGGAGCTGTAGTTGAATTATTCCCCACAGGAAGGTTTGGAGATGGTTTGCATTTAAAGTATGCATTTACTTCCAATGGAAAAAAATATATTAGCGACAAATACAGCCCTTTTGAAAACAGTTCTGCTTTTATTGGTAAATATTTTATTGTTGTTTATGATTCGCTTGACCCTTCTTTAAGCGATGTTTTATTTACTACAGTAGATTATGCTAATTATAATTTTCAGTTTCCAGATTCATTATCATGGACTAAGGCTTATTTAAAAAAATAGTATCAACTCATAATAGTCATGACATTTTTTAAATAATTACCGTGTTATTAATATATAACCTCTCCATTTTATAGGGCAGGTATAAAGTGATTTTTCGATTTAGTTTTATCGCGATCATCAGGAAACAGAAGCGAGCTCTGATGAGGAACAACTCGCCAGAGACACTGATTGATCTTCGGAGAATATCCAAATGAAATGCGTTGTGCTATTCATGTTTCAAAAGTATTTTGTTTACTTGTGGATTAATGATCCAAATCCCAATGAACGGATATAACAACAAAACAATTTCACCAATATATTCACATAAGGTCACACTTCTATTTAGCAATGAAGATTTGTAAATCTTCGCTACTATAACAACAGAGTATAAACAACTTATTGAACCAAGAAACATTTTGATTGCGAAAAACAAATTGTAATTCACATCAGCGTTAATAGAAGAATCTTGTTGAATTTGAATAGATGCGAACAACGAAAAAATTAAAAAAAGTACAATCGAAATTTTCAATTTAAAAGTCTTGAACAGATTACGAAGAACGCTCTTATTCAATTGAATACCTACATTCCACAACCACCATCCATAAAAACCAGCGAATATTAACACTTGAAATGGAAGTCCGATATACATTACACTTTTATTATTGAGCTTTATAGAAAGCAAAACAAAAAAAACCTGTAATAACAGTGGTATTACGATCATTAAAACAAATAATATCCAAGTTCTAAACTTCATTTATTATAATTTTATGATTAATTATTTATCCCCATTCTTTTTTTTGTGAAAGAATTACCGGCAAACGGATATTTCTGCGAAACAGACAACCAATATAAAAATCTCAGTTCTTCTTCGCTTCTACCTGGCGCAACAAGTCTTAAAATTAGCGGATTAATTACTCCTAGCGGAATGAACACCAGACCAAAAAAGGCTGCAGGAGAGACGCGGGCAATTAACTGAAACACGGCGAGTGCAATACCTAAACATGCAAGCAAGAGGAAAAACCTTGATAAGGTCAAATACCATTCGGACAAACTTGCTTCAACAACCAACACATCGCTTTGTCCATGCTTGACAAAGTGTCCTCTTAAATCTATCTGTGTATTTGACGAAATATTAAATTGATATCTCGCAGTGGTCAAATCGAATTCACGATCTGAAATATAACCTTCATATCTACCGTCCTTCGGAAGATTTCTCATTAACATACGATGTTTTTTGATTTTATAATTGCTCAGTTTAAAAATAAAATCATCTTTTCCATTGGGCACCAGAATTTCAACTTTTCGGGAAATATTTTTGAATGGAAAAACCATCAATCACTGTCAAAAATTAATGAGATAAACTTTCTCCGTCGCTCTTGTTATTGCCGTATACAACCACCTGTAATATTCTTCGTTGATCATATCCTGCGTTAGATAACCTTTATCTATAAACACGCAGGGCCACTGGCCACCCTGCGCTTTGTGACAGGTTACTGCATAACTGAACTTCACCTGCAAAGCATTGTAAAAAGGATTCTCTCTTAAATATTCAACCTGCCGCGATCTTGGAACATCAGCACCAATATCTTCTAAAACAATACGCGCAAATTTTCGCTGGTCGTCAAAACTCATGCTCGGACTCTCTGTGCTCACAACACTTAAGTTCAGCCAGGTTGTCATCTCTGGTTCATCAGGATAATCTACCAGGCGACAAACAACTTCGGCAAAGTGCATTCCGTAAACTTCTTTGCGGTGCACCACTTTTAATATTTCTATAGCATCGCCGTTGGCAATAAAACCTATTGAAGATTTTTCTCCGAGAACTGAATAATTATTTTTCACCACCATCATCAGATCACCGGCGGAAATTTCTTCTTCAAAATATTTTATTCGTACACGAACCTGCTGGTTGAACAGGTTAGCGCGTTTGTTGCTGCGCGTGATGATCAAAACATTTTCATCTCCGTATTCAGTATAAGCGGCGTTCAACGTGTCTTCCAGCTCATCACCTGGAACTTTTCTGATATCAGAGAATTCATCCAGCTCAGGAAAAACTTTTGGATCCTGGAACAACTGCACGCGGAGCTGAGTCGCATTCAATAAAATTCCGCTCTCTGTTGACTGACGAACAACTTCCTTTAATTCAACTCCTCTTATCTTAAATGAAAATTTATTTTTTAAATAAGCTGGATTTAAAGCTGGAGACAAATTTGTTCCAACAGGAGGAAGCTGCGCAACGTCGCCTGAAAAAAGTATTTTGCAATTCTCGCCGCTGTAAACAAATTCCAAAAGATCCTGTAAAAGATTCGCGCGCACTTCAGCCTGCCCTGTCTCCTCTCCTATCATGGAAGCTTCGTCAACAACAAACAAGGTATTCTTGTGCGTGTTCTCAGCGAGTCCAAAATAAATACTTCCTTCGGGCGACATAAACTTTCTGTAGATCTTGCGGTGAATAGTATGAGCCATTCGCTTTGAATAATGCGACAAGACTTTTGCAGCACGTCCGGTTGGAGCAAGCAAAACACTTTTCATTTTAAATGCAGGCAGCACTTTCGTGAGTGCGCCTATCATGCTCGTTTTGCCGGTACCCGCGTAGCCGCGAAGAATAAAGAGCTCATCTTCTTTCTGTACAAAAAGATATTCAGCCAACTGATCGATCAGTTTATCCTGATCAGCCGTAGGCGAAAACTCCAGGGACAAACGAATCTGCTCTTTAAATCTTCTCTGTATTTCCACGTGTTAAAAGTAATGCAATAGACCAAAACAAATATCAACCAATATTCATTCGCAAAAATTATTTTTAATAATTATTCTCTTTTTGTGATCTGGCGCAAAGAACTTAAGCTTTTAAACGGTATTTTTACGAACCTGATTTTGATTTGTTCGTTTATTATGAGCCGGATTCGTGAAGCACAGCATTTTTTCCCCCGTGGACTGATAGTCCTAATTGGTTTACTGGCTTTTATTTTCAATTGCTATTCGCAATCAGAAACCATTCAATTCAAAAAACACAGATTCAGACAAAACATTTTATCCGGCCAGGAACTGAAATTTGAATTTCCTGTAAATCTTGGTTACATAATGGTGAGTGACAGATATGGAAACAGCGAGCAGGACGATAAAACACGAGTTTATTTAAACGGCGGTGTTTGTGTCGGACTGAAAAATCCCAGCGGCTATGGATTTTCTACGGGAATAGCTGCGGAATATTCTAACCTGGGTTATATGAGTTATAACGCCATGCTGAACCTTGATTATTTTGGCGCGATGATGACAGAGAACGGCAAAAAAAAATTCGGCGTATTCATGTTCAACCGCTGGGCATTAAACATGATAAAAGGTACAACTTCAGAGGGAGAAAAAGTACATGAATATTATCTGCGTTTCAACATGCT
>CBIHPU010000135.1:0-8321 GCA_966211935.1 uncultured bacterium
CCATCGGTCATCAACGTCGCAAGATAAGTTCCAGTTACCAGGTAAGATCCATCAAACATGGCAGATGTTTTCCCACGCTCCAGCAGGTAAATGGTTTTGATAACATTTCCTGTCATATCAGTTACCATTATAAAGGCAGTCTTTACATCTTCCTTTACAAAAGCATCAAGCGTGGTAAAACTGCCAAACGGATTTGGATAATTGGTCAGGAGTTTTGATTTCTCTTCAGCAACAACCTGTTTTCTTTTTTCTTCATACACATTAAAATTACCAAGCAGCTTAACTTCCGTGCGGCGATTAAGCGTCTTTCCCTTGTCTGAACTATTATCAAATTCCGGCATGCTTTCCCCTTTACAGTCTACAATAATTCTCTCAGCGCTGATTCCTTTCTTCTGCAGAAAAGCGGAAACCGCATTCGCACGTTTGCACGACAATTCCTGGTTCAGCAAATCATCACCTTCATTATCGGTGTGACCGGTAACTAATACTTTTCCGTCCCTGTTTTTGTAAACAGCGGCTAGATTTGTAAGAAACGTCTGGTACCCTTCTTCAATCTCATCACTGTTCTTATCAAACAAAACATTATAACTTTTTTCGTAGGAAATAATACTTTTTCCTTCCAGCATAACTCCGGAGTCGTAAGAGTTGTCACTCACGTCCGCAATTGCAAGTTTAATGTGATAGGTTTCATAAGGCACAACCGGTTGGCGGATCTCCATTAACTTTGTCATTCCATCATATTCAATTGCAATGTTTCCGGCTACATTTGAAATATAGTAGGTCGGATTAGTAGCGCGCGACGAATAGGACGTGCCTCCTCCGTTGTTAATTGTATTTACACTCACCGGAATATTTGTTCCGGGTACAACAGCAAGATTTTTTTCGCCTTCAATTCCTTTTCCTGTAATTAAAAAAGCAAATACGTCATTGAACTGACTTCCCACAAACTCATCGTACTCTTCAGATCCAAAAACATAATTGAAACTTAAAGTATCCGCAGTAGGGACAATATCCATTTCCAGAACGCAGGCGTCAAAAGTTCGCTGACCATTGCTGAGCAATTTTTCGAGATCCGCGCTCCGGCCTGCCGGATTTGCATCGTAACGCGCATTGTCAGTTCTTGTCTGGTGAATATTATTACTCATGTTAGGAACTGTATTCCTTCCGCAAAGTGAAGAAATACCTCCGGTTGTCATTATGAGTCCCTTTTTCATTCCTAATCCGGCAAGCTTGTCTTCAAAAAATCCAAACGCCTCGTCAGAAGAAGTTTTGGTGATGGAATAACTTCTTAGTACAACTCCTTCACCTACCAATGACTCAAACAATTTACGCGGATCATGCGGACCACCTGATTTTGTTTTAAAAACTCTAAGATCGGAAGATGTTTGTCCAAATGAAGCAGAAGTAATGATTGCGGCTGCGGACAGTAAGAGGTAAAATCTATTCATTTTGTACGGTTTATCGGCTTATTTTTATTGGGATGCTGAAAGAGGGAAAATTACATAAATCTCATAACGTAAAAAACGCTTTAAGGTTACGCAAAACAGGTGCCAGGAGAATCTTTAACGAAGTTTGGGATTTTGGATGGGTTGTTTCGTAAACCAGGGAGACACGAAGATTAGACAATAAAGGAAGAAGGAGTTTTTTGGCCGCGAATGGCGCGAATTAACGCAGATTATAAATCCAAATTTCAGATTAACACAGTTTAGTATTTTCCGTGTAACTCTGTGTTTTCCCCCGGTCTCCGTGGTAAAGGAAATTCCCTATTCGATCTCTTTTGTTTCTACTACTTCAACAGGAACTTTTACAAGTCCCTGAAAATCCTGTCCGTCACGCATGCAGTCATCATCGCCCTCCTCATATTCCCAGCGCACGTTTATTTTCTTACCGTTAGCATAATACTCATCCATTTTGCGAAGAAGATTTACAATGCGCTTGGATGAACTGGTATTGTAATAATACAGGCGAAACACAACGTTAAGAGTAGAATTTCCTTCTTCGAAATATGAATTGACCCAACTACTGATAGGAGTGAAAACCGCAGTAGCATCTTCAGGGATCATTCTTCCTTCAATTAACAGCTTGTTTTCCTCCGGAACGAATTTCACAAGAGGGGTAGAAAATGTTTTTTGAATATTGATAGGCTCCATAAAATTCCTGAATGATTAAATCCTTAACCCGATCACAAGTATGTCGTCTGTCTGTCCGAAGTTCCGCTTCCACTTTATCATGGCTTTCTCCAGCTCCGCCTGTTGCTCCTCCACCGGCAATTCATGGATTTCATTCAGCAATTGTCTGAATCTTCCTTTCATGAATTTTTTACCGCGTTCTCCACCCAACTGATCAGCATACCCGTCGGTAAACAAATATACCATATCTCCTTTATTTAACATCGTCCTATCAAAAATTATATCTTTTTCCTGCTCAGGTGAAATAAAGCCAATTGATTGTCGAATAGGAATTGATTCCCGTAAAGATCCGTTGTGAACATAAAACGACGGATTAAACGCTCCGGAAAAAACAACCTCGTTGGGTTGCCGGCTTTTGTCGATAAGGCACACCGACATATCCATTCCGTCTCGCACTTTATCCTCGTTCATGCCCGCCAGGCGCAGCAATAATCCTTCATTCATTAACCGAACAATTTCGGGAGGATGACTTACACCGCGTTCGTTAACTATATAATTGAGCAGACTGTGTCCGACTATAGTGAGAAATGCGCCGGGCACTCCATGACCCGTGCAATCCACCGTAGCAATTACAATTTTATTTCCGTTATCAATTTCATCTATCCAATAAAAATCGCCGCTGACAATATCCCGCGGTTTGTTCATTACAAAACTATCAGGCAATAATCTCTGCACCTTCTCGTCGGCCGGAAGAATGGAGTTCTGAATTCTTTTCGCGTAGGTGATGCTATCAGTAATACTCTGATTCTTCTTCCATAACAACTCTTCCGCTTTTTTAATTTCAGTAATATCTGAATCGATCGCAACTATGCTGCGCACATTTCCAATATCATCAAACACAGGAGTGAGCGTTGTCTGAAACCACATTTTTTCTCCCAGACGTGAAATGTTTTCAGATTCGTAATTCACGCTTCTTCTTTCTCCCACACATTCTTTCACCAATGCGGCTATATCATCACGTCCGCTTATTTCAAGCAGCGTTTTTCCTTTTATCTCTTTAAACTCGGCAAGCTCGTAACCGAAATTCCTTTCAAACGCTTTGTTTGCCCAGATAATTTCGGTTTCAGCATTGAAAATAATAACCGTGTTGTTGGTACGGCTCGCCACTACAGAAAGTTTCTCCACTTCATGCAAGGCATGATCGAGTCGTTCGTAAGCTATTGCATTATCAAGCGCTATCGCGGTATATGCCGCAAGCGATCGTAAAATTTCCAGGTGCTGCCATGAATAAGCATACTTTTTTGGACTCTGCACGCTGATCACACCTATCAACCTGCTTTCAATAGTAAGCGGAATATAAACGAGTGACCCCGGAAGCGAATCCGAGGAACTGATCGGCGATTCAGTATAGCGGGAAATATCTTTTTCATAATCGGAAATAATAATTTCTTCGCGCTCGCGAGCTGATTTTGCACAAAGACTGTTCACGTCATCGACACTGATCCTTTTTTCGCTTACATCCACATCCATTCCTCCATCCACCATGATTCTGCAATTCAGATCGTCCGTTTGCAAACTGTATGTGAATACAACAAACATGCTCGCGTCCATCAAACGGTTCACGTTCTCATACACTGTGCGCAATACTTTATCTGAATCCAGCGTCGCCGTAATCTTTTGCCCGATCTCAGAAAGAATGGAAATATTATTCAGCGTTTCGTTAAGTTGGCGTGTCGACTCGTTCAGTTTAAGATAGGCTTCAGCGTTATTGAGCGCAACCGCTGTGTAGGGGGCAAGGGCGCGGAACATTTCAAGCTGCAATTGTGAATACGCGTTCCTTTTTACACTCTGAACGAAAATATTTCCAATAATTTTTCCTTCAATACTTAATGGCAGACAAATAAGTGACTTCAACAACAATCCATTGCCTGATTGATAGGCGTCAAGATTTGGAATGTAGTGAGCATATTCGTTTTCAATGTCATTGATAAATACTTCCTTCTGATGCTTAACACACCACACCGAAAGTCGGCCTTCATCAGCCATACTGATCTTGAATGACTGGTCGCGGTTATCCAGTCGCTTTCCTTCATAAATTATCAGGCCGAGATCTATTTCCCCTTTTTCTTCATCATAAATACCAACGCCGAATTCATTCGCGTCCATCATTGAAGTAATGTATTCGTACACATTCTCAAGAATTTCTTCAAGTTGAAGCGTTGAAGTTATTTTCTTTCCAATTTCACCAATGAGTTGAATGTTTCTGTACGAATGTTCCAGCCGCGCGGAACTTTCATTCAGACGGTGATATGATTCAGCATTATTAAGAGCCACCGCCGTATAAGAAGCAAGCGTCTTAAACATTTCATGTTGTAATGGTGAATAGGCATTTTTCTTTTCACTCTGAACTGTGATTATTCCAATAACATTGTTGTTTACAATAAGCGGCAAGCACATTACTGAATTCAACACAAAGGCGTCGTCGTCTGTTTTATACGCTTCAAGATCGGGAATAAAATTTTTGTATTCGTTCTCAAAATCGTTTATAAAGATCTCCTCACGGCGTGCTACGCAAACAGTGGAAAGTCGTCCTTTTTCATCCAGGCTCACGCAGCGGTTCTCGCCCGTCATCTCCATTCTTTTTCCCCGGAAAATATAATAACAGAGATCCAGCATATTCGCGCCTGGAATGCAAATGCCAACTCCAAATTCTGTAGCGTCCATCAATTCATTAACGTGCACATACACTTTATCAAGCACTTCTTCAATATTAAGCGTGCCGGTAATTTCCTGACCGATGGCGCTTAGCACTTTTATATTTCTGAATGATTCCTCAAGTCTTTTATTCAGCTTTTGCTGCTGTTCGTATTTTTCCGCGTTCTGCAACGCGATGGCCGAATAATTCGCGAGCGTTTTGATTATATTCAGATGCTGTTGCGTGTATTGATTCTTTGAGTAGCTCTGCACCGTTACAACACCAAGAACTTTTTCGCCCAGCATCATCGGACAAAAAATCAGCGAATGCGAATGTTCGCCGGCAAGTGAAACAAGTTCATCGACATAGAGTTTGTATTCACTCTGCAGATCATTAATAAAAATCTCTTTTCTGTTATGAATGCACCATACGGAAAAATTATTTTTATTGTCCATTGAAAAGATGCGGGAGTCAAATCGTTTGCCTTTCCATACTTCATACTTTATCTCCACTTCATCCCGTTCTTCGTGATAAAGACGCACGCCAAAAACATCTGCCTTCATTAACTGTGAAACGCTGCTGTGCAGTTTCTCAAATATTTTTTCAAAATCAAGCGTAGCTGTGATCTCCTGCCCTACCTCATCAACTATTTTCAGATGCTGGTATGCAAGCTCTTTTTCCTCACGCTGTTTTAAAATCTCTTCCGTTCTTCTCTGCACCTCTGCCTCAACGTTACTGTAAAGCAGAGCGTTCTCCAATGCCGCGGAAACATGAACAGAAAGCGTCTTCAGCATTTCAATATCAATAGGCGTAAAAATATTTTTCTCGTAATGCTGAACAGTGATCACCCCAATCTTCCTTCCTTTCTGAATTAAGGGAAGATAAACAACTGATCCAACAGGTCGCCCGACGAGTGGTTTCTGATAATCAGGATTAATGGCTTTTATTTCATTCTGAAAATCATTGAGAATTACATCTCTTCCCTCATTGAAACAAACAGAACCTGGACGATAAGGATCCTTCAGGTCAACCTTCGCCAACAGTTTTTTATCGTACTCGGTAATCTGCAGATCCAGAATATCCGAAGAAGACGCGTTGATGACTGCGATGCCAAAGATCTGCGCATCCATTAACTGCTTAACGCTTGCATAAGTGTCGTCTACAATTTCTTCAACAGAAAGTGAACCGGATATTTTTCTTCCGATCTCACTGAGCATACGCGAGCGCTCGTACGATCTTTCGAGCTCCTCTTTTTGCCGCATCAATTCGGCAGAACGTTGTTCCACTAATTCTTCAGTTGACTGATGAATGCGGGCGTTATGAATAGCTGTCGCGATAAAAACCGAGAGTTCGCGCAGCAGGCCAAGCTCTTTTTCCGAATAAGCATTCTCCTTAAAACTCTGCACAGTAAAAACTCCAACCAATTCATCTTTATAAATCAAAGGCAGATAAACAACAGAGGGAGTCGCTTCTCCAGCCGCGGGCATTGGCGTTTTTAAATTATACTTAGCGTATTCAGAAAAAGAATTTACAAGAAAAACATCGCGCCGCCTAACACACCAAACCGCAGGACGATTGACCTCATCCAGGTTAACGGCAAAAGAAAACTTTATTCCTTTTTCGATTATACCCGGAAAGATTATCCTTTTTTTTGCGGCATCATAAATTCCAATGCCGAAAACGTCCGCGTCCATAAGGCGATTGATATTACTGTACACTTTGTCATTGATCTCTTCAACTGACAAGTGCGACAGAATATCCAAACCGATCCTGCTGAGGAGACTGAGCTTCTCATTATCTGTAGGCGCTGTATTCATAAATCCGAGGAACTATAAACTTACTCTTTCGGGGGAAATTATTCTCTCAGTTAAAATACTTATTTCAAAGGAGAAAACCTTCGGAAAGAAGGTGTTTTTCTTACCGGTGACATTTTCATAATGCCTTCTGAATTTTTCAAAAAAGGACCAAATAGCGGATCGTGTGAAAAATCATTTTTGGAATAACGATTACTGCGAAACGGAGGAACTTCTACAAAATCGCCAGCCTAGATTAAGTCCCCAGCAAGACATTGGAAACTGAACGCCGCGAATTTCAGATTTTCCATTTGGCAGGACCTCGACATTACCCGGGTTGCTCTTTTCATATTTGATGTAATTTACGAACCAGGGTGACCAGGACTGCGCGGCAGAAAATAACTCAATGGTAACAGACGATCTTTCAGATACAGGAAGATTAAGACCGAATGCAGTATATAAACCAAAAGAAAATCCTCTGTTATATTTTTTCAGTTGATGTTCAGTTTGCAATGTGGTACCTGAACTATTAGTCATTCTATTCACCTCGCTGTATTCATTTAATAAAACGGGAAACAAGCCCAGATTTACACCGCTGCGCAAAAACAATTTTCGTTTCCCTTCACTTTGCATATAAATGCCAGAAGATAATTGCGGCATGTAAAATCTATTTGCTTCAATGGCATCAAACTCTTTGCTGCTTACTGCAGTATAAGTAGTTTTTTCGGAAGAAATATAACGGGAATAATGAAAGCGATAGGCAAATGCAAATTCCAGGGCCATATTGGATTTGAAAAAATGCACCATTCCAAACTGAACATTTACACCACTGCCCAGATTAAACTTTTTTCCTGTTGAAGTCACAAAAGATTCGTTGATCTCGTTTTCTATAACAGAATTACCTCCGAGCGGAAGCGCATAGCCGGCAGACACACTAAACTGATTGCGCTGAGAAATTAATGGACCAGCCGCGAAAACACACAGGAAAATAATAAAGTAATTTTTCATCGCGTCTGGTTACTTATTGGTTTTTTTTGTTTTTCGTTGAGCATGTAATGCCATCCAATCTGTAACCCAAAATTGCTCATTGGAACATTAAACCGGTTAGCATAATTAATGTCGTTCGTTGTTTTACGGCGTACGAAATATGTAACATTAGGATAATAATCCGCCGTAACATTCTTATCGTTTTTTTCCACATAAATATATTTTCCAAACCAGGGCGACCAGCTTTGCATATTCGCAAAAACTTCGAAAGTTATGCAGGATCGCTTATGAACCGGAAGCACTGCACCAAAAGATGTGTAAGCTCCAAGAGCGAAACCGCTGTAATATCTGTATCGTAAAATTTTATTCTGATCTGCAGGAACTTCATTTATAAATTCAAATTCGCTTATCCACACCGGTGTAATTCCCAGGTTTATTCCCGAACGCAGGTAGATATGCATAATACCTTTTTGCGCAATAAGTCTGAACCCTAAAGATGCCTGTGTCATCTGCATGCTGTTTGTTTTACGCCAGGAGTATAAAGCAGATGGATCAGATTCAAAAACTGAAGTATGAGACCGGTACGCAAAAGAAAATTCAACTGCGGCCTGTTCCTGAAAGTGATGACCAAAAGTAAAGCGGAGGTTTGGTCCTGCTCCCAAATTGAATTTACTATTATGTGAAGGCAGATAATTGTTTACTGACTTCTGTTCCATT
>CBIHPU010000136.1:0-8258 GCA_966211935.1 uncultured bacterium
TTAACATTTAAAGCTGTTGATGATGCGAATGGATTCGGGTAAAATAAAACAGCGTTATTTGTGCCGTCATTAATAAAATCGATTCCGGTCATGTTGCAACCTGCAGGCATTGCTGCTGTAATTGCGGTAGTAGTTACCGTGCCTGAAGTTGTAAGCGCTCTTCCGTTTAGAGTAACCCCTGTTGTTAGATCAACCGCACCGTTATTGCAGATTATCGTTCCATTGAAAGTTGAATAATCATTTATGCTTACCGCGCCATCAATTTTCCAGAATACATTTTTTGCCTGGGTACCATTGATCAAAATAACCTTTGAGAAGGTACTTGTAGTCAACGCTCCGTTGATCTGGATTACAAATACACCATTGGTATTTCCATTAGCATTGAGATATAGTGTGTCAGTAAATGTTGTGGCACCATTCATAACATATGTATGGGGTGTAAGCACCAGGTTGTTTCCAAACTGTGCGGGATACAACAACTCAATATCATAAGGCAACGTGTTCAGGTAGGTATACACATTCAGCAAATCCGCTGCACATGCTGCAGTTGATCCATCAGGAACGGGGTGAATTGCTCCTGTTACATATAATGCATTGTATCCTGTGGTTAAACCAACATTAGTTCCAACATCTCCTGTTAAATAGGTGTTGCCTGAATTGGTAACCGGTCCGTTTGCAGAGAAGATGGCATAGCATTCTGTCGAAGCCAGATTCGGAGTTGATGGTCCGGTAAGAAACTGACTTCCGCATCCAGTTGGAATATATGCCAGAACCCCGTCAACAGTAACAGAACCCGCAGTAGAAAGCGCTCTTCCTTCCAGTGTATCGCCTGAACTCATGTTAATCGCTGCATTGTTTGCTATAACTGTTCCTTTCATTGACGTTCCCGCTGCCATGTCAACCAATCCTTCAACTTTCCAGAACACATTGCATGCCTGCGCTCCGTTAATCAATTTTATTTTTGAGTTTGCATTTGTCGAAAACGGTCCCTGAATTTGAAAAATAAACACTGCATTGGAATCACCCTGCGCATTTAATATAAGTTCAAGGTTTAAAGTAGCAGCGGCAGAAATTGAATATGTGCCCGCCACCAGGATTTGTCCGTTGCCAAGTAATGGTGCAGGAAAAAAACCAGGAACTGTTGTGTCAAGTTGATTATAAGCGATCAACAAATCCGCTGCACATTGTGAACTTACCCCGTCTGCATCATGCATTTGTCCGTTCACATTACCAAACGACGTACTGGACCCGTTGTTGGTGCCGACATTTCCTGTAAGCTGCGAAATACCGGTATTGGTTACTGCTCCATTCGTTGAAAAAAGCACGAAGTTAGCGGCGGTACCCAAAGCAGGAGCCTGTGCGGAATTCAGAGCAGGAATAAAGAGCAGTGTAATTGCTATCATTAAATTAAGTAGTATAGTTTTCATTCTGTTTTGTTATGTTGCAAATGGATTTTCGCAACAAGACAAAGGTGCAAATCTTAAATACCATAAGTATTGCATATCAATAACAATAAGTTACATAATTCACGTATTCTCACCTGAATCATCAAAACTTTTAAATAAAAAAAAGCGTTACCAACGGCAACGCTTCCTTTCTATTCTTTAATCACTTATTGTCTTACAATAGTATTACCTGACATTGTAATTCCTCCTGTTCTGGCCAGAGCTTTCCCATCCAGTGTTGCACCTGTATTAAAGGTTATAGATTGCATACTCATAATAGTGCCTTTAAAAACAGAGGTTGTTCCAAAAGTTGCCGAACTACCTACCTGCCAGAAAATGTTCGATGCTACAGCTCCACCTGCAAGAATAACTTTACGTCCTGATGTTGTCGTTAATGTAGAAGCAATCTGTATTATGAAGACCGCATTTGCATCTCCTTTTGCATCGAAAGTAAGATCGCCGGATGAAATAGCAAGCGAGGAAGTTGATTTGTAAAGACCCGGAGTAAGCGTAAGCCCGCCGATATTACCTGATAATGTAACAATATCTGTACATGTTCTTCCTGCTGCGTCATTATAGGCCGCAGTTAAGTCAAGTTTCGCCTGATTAGCTATACCGTCGTTGATGTGTTGCGTTCCAACTAATATCCCTGGAGGGAATCCGCCAATCGAAGTTCCCGGACTTAGCCCAAGATCTCCTGTAATATTAGTTGCTCCGGTGTTAGTTACTGACGATCCTGCAAGAATCCCGAAACTGGAAGCGCCAGCCAGTATTACTGTGGTCTGAACAGTTGTCTGTACCGGAATTACAGTAGGAGAGGTTCCCGGACCTGTGGTAGTGGTACTGTCCTTTTTACACCCTGCAATCAGAATAGTGGCTACAACAGATAGTGTTATAAATAGATTTTTAGTTTTCATTTTCTTGATTTAGTCTGTGAATGAATTTTCACAACAAGACAAAGGTGCGCCACTTTAAACTGGTAAGTGTTACGGATGTGGAGTAAAAAGTTACATATTTCCCGTATCAACCCGCCAACATCCAAATGAATTACATTCTCTCCATATACCAGTTCAATTCCTTTTCCATTTTTTTGTATTGGAAAATAGTAGTAATAATTTTCTGCAACCGCACAAAAGCTGTTTCGCTTTTCACCACATAATCAAATGCCTTGTGATGCATGCAGTTTATAGCCACATCAATTTTGTCCTGGGAGGACAACATCACAACCGGAATCTCCGGATTGCATTTTTTTATTTTATCCAATGTTTCCAATAAATTCATCGCGTTCTCATCAATACCGTCAAGATGGTAATCTAAAAAAATTATATCGGGTTCACGCGATAAATTCGTTACGCAAAGCTCTCCCGTTGCATATGTTTCAACTGAAAAATCTGCGTGCTTAAGAAATTCTATTTCCAGGGATTTCAAAAACATCGCGTCATCATCAACAAGAAAAAGTTTTATTTTATTTCCGTTTTTCATATCCAGTTTTTTTTATCTTATTTAATTCAATTTTTAATTCCCTGCATGCCTGCAAACAAACGTTTTCAAGCTGTAATACCAGCGGAAATATTTCCTTGGAAAATTGCCGCGCGCTTGCATCGTCCTGAACTTTCTTGGCCATATTATCAAAATTCTGTTCAATACCTACAATTAAAAACGAGGGTATCATTTTGTGGACAGAAGAATGTAATCCTTTCCAGTCTTTATCAAGCAAACCTTTCTTCATTGCGCTGACCAGAAGCGGAGTTTGTTTTAAATAAAGCGAGATCATTTCCGTCATCAACTTAGGATCTGACTTTGTGAGTTGGTTCAAATACGCGAGGTCAATACATTTTATCGTGATACTTTGACCATTAACTTGCCGCTTCTTATCATTCAGGTTGGAACCGGCACCAACCTTCATTTTGTCAGATTGCGTTTTTTGTACCAGCCCCATTATTTTACTGTACAATAACCTTTCATCAACAGGCTTTGCGATGTAATCATTCATTCCTACAGCTTTACATTTCACAAGGTCGGCAGTTGTAACGTCTGCGGTTAAGGCAATAATAGGAATCCGGGAATTTAATTTATTCCGAATATATTCTGTAGTTTCAAATCCGTTCATTACTGGCATTTGAAGATCCATCAACACAACATCATAAGATTTCTTCTGCAGTTTCCTCAACGCTATTTTTCCATTGGCTGCAATATCAAGCTCGAACCCGAAATCATCCAGCAGCGTTTTCATCAGCAATTGATTGAGCGGTATATCTTCCACCACCAGTACTCTGATATTTTTCGTTTCTGAATTCAATTCCAATATCTGCGTTTGCATTTCAGCTTTCGCGCTTGTCTTAGGAAAACCTAATACAAAACTGAAAACAGATCCTTTACCAATTTTACTCTTTACAGCTATTACTCCTCCTTGCGGTTCCACCAGTTGTTTGATAATGGCAAGCCCTAATCCGGTGCCGCCAAATAATCTTGAAGTTTCGCTTGACGCCTGCTGAAAAGTTTCAAAAATGGTTGACAATTTATCTTCAGCTATTCCAATGCCGGTATCAGCAACAGAAAATTCAATGTCAGCCCTGTCTTCATTTTCATGTTTCAGACGGACGCTTACTTTTATAGTTCCCTTTGTAGTAAATTTTACCGCGTTGCTGACAAGATTTAAAATGATCTGATGCAGCCTTACAGGATCGCCGATTAAAACCTCCGGGATGTTATTGTCATACTCCTTAATCAACTTTAAATTTTTCTCCTGAATTTTTGTTTCAAAAACATGTAGCATTGCAGACACCGACTGAGACATTTTGAACGGCATTTGTTCAAAGGTCATTTTACCTGCATCAACTTTTGCCAGGTCAAGTATGTCGTTTATCAGCACAATCAGCGCGTCGCCGCTCACTTTAATAGCCGATAAATATTCTCTTTGCCTGGCGGACAAATCCGTTTTTAAAACAACTTTTGTAAAACCGATTATCGCGTTCATCGGAGTCCTGATCTCATGACTCATATTGGATAAAAACTGTTGCTTGGCTTTTACAGCTCCTACCGCGATACGCGTGGCGCTTTCAGCTTTTCTTTGCGCTTCTTTCGCAATTGCTGTTGCCCGTTCCGCAAAAATCTTTGCTTCAGCAAGCTCCGTGGAAATTCTTTTTTGCTCCGTAACATCGCGCGCAACAATCACCGCACCCAGTACAAAACCTTTGTCATTTTTATAAACTGAACCGTTGAATAAGACATCGGTCAGTTTGCCATTTTTATGACGAAGCGTGAGTGGAGAATCAACTACAGAACCTTTTGAAAACACCTCCAGATAAATTTTTCTTGCCTTATCAGGCTCAGTGAAATAATCAAGAAAATCGGTGCCGGTAAGCTTTTTACGGCTAATGCCTGTAATGTTCGTCAAAGCTTCATTCATATCCGTTATCTTGCCTTTGGCACTGACCGTTACCAATGGATCCAAACTCGCCTCTATCAGGTTTCTTGCATATTGTAATTCATGTATTTTGGTTTTAATCATTTTTCTGGTTTTTAACGTTTAATCTCCAATTTCTTCTATTGGAGTCCTCCGCTTGTCTTTCAATTGTTTAAAATGGGACGGAGAAAGGCCCGTGACTTTCTTAAACTGATTGGATAAATGTGCTACGCTACTATAATTCATCTTCCATGCAATCTCCGTAATGTTAAGCTCATTGTATATGATCAATTCCTTGATCCTTTCAATTTTGTGAATAATGATGAATTGCTGAATGGTGATGCCTTTTACTTCTGAAAATGTGTCCGCCAAATGAGTGTAATCGTAACCCAGTTTTTCGCTGATGTAATCAGAATAATTTGACTTCGGCAGCTCATCCGAATGGTGGATCATTTCAATAATAACATTTTTAATTTTTTCTATCATCACTGCTCTCTTGTTATCCATTAATTCAAGTCCGTAAGTGAGTAAGGCCGCCTTTAGCTTTTCCTGTTGTCCGGCATTAATATTTTCCATGATTTCAATTTCACCCAGATCCACGAGAATAAAATGTAGTCCAAGTTTTTTAAGCTCCTCTTTCACCGCCATTTTGCAGCGCGTGCTCACCATGTATTTAATAAATAGTTTCAATATATTTTTTTTTATTCTTCCAAAAAGCGGAACAAACAAAGGTTCATTCTTTTGCGCCAGGATAACTTACATAACGTCCGAAAGAACTTACATAATTCCCGCATCCAGTTGCGGAATTCTGCGTCGCGGACCCGTATTGTTATGATTTGTGAAATTGGAATGGGTTACCAAATAACGCTCATTCAATGATCGTGAGATAAATTTCCTTTTAATGTAAGATACGCAAAAGAATGACAGGTACGGGAAATATGATTGCTGTATACTTCAGGATATTAAGTAAGTAAGACAAAATTCCATCGCAAGCACTGTGATGCTGCAGCTGGCATCCTCAAATGCACCCGAAGTAAATCCTTTTTAAAACGTTTTGCTCACGCTGCATCGCCGGTAATTCTGTTCGAATGATCTCTTCCCAGTGGTTGTTGGTCGGATTAAAAGTGTCAGCTGGAGACATACAGATAAAATAACCATTATTCTGCGTCTGAATCAGAGTATTATATTCAGGTTCCTCGGTGGGAATAAATTCAAGACTTGACAAAAATGTATGGATTTATAAAGCGGTGGCAAAATGTTAATGCCTGGTGCTTACAGGCAATAACTATTTTTCTAAATGTAGTCTTTATTTATTACCACCCTCACAAACAACCGATACATCAGCGCCTATCATCGCATTATTACAATCAACAGTCTGTCCAATGGAAGAACGCTTAATCCATCGGTCCATATGTTTGATCCAGGTTATGCAAGCTGACGATTTTGTCATACCAAGAGAATGACCAGCGGCTGTTCTCGATTCGCGCATATAAAATTTCGAATCCGGCAGCCATTGCATCGCGACAAAAAAACCTTTTCCCGGGATACGAATATTAAAATTGCTTATGTCCGCCTCCACCCATTTCCCTCCTTTATCCGCCGATAAAATAATGTCTTTCATAACAAGCAACGTGTCCGGATTTCCGTTCGTGACATCTACACTATATATTTTCGCTCTGAACTTTGTATCCGGGTAACCGATTTTCCCAATATAAAACCTGATCGTTTTGATCACACCAACATTGTGCGAATCATTAGCCATGAGAATAGCTACTTCCATCCCAACGCCTCCAAGCTGTTCGCCAAATTTCTTTTTCTTCCTGGAACAACCAAAAGATTCAGTGCAAGTATTGCCATAAACATTAATTGTTGTCATAATGAACGGTCGTTGCGGTAAGATTATCATCGAATCTGAAAATTTGTTGAATTTAAATTTTACAGTATCATATCCGATTGAGGTAACAGAAAATGAATGATTCGTATCTGATAACAACAAAATGAAACTACCCTTTTCATCAGTTATTATTCCTTTTTCGTTGCCTTCGTCGATTATAAACGCAAAAGGAACAGGAGAGCCTGTTGTTGAGTCGATTATATAAAAGGATAAATAATTTTGAGCGTTGTCTGACAAATAGAAGAACCCAAAAAATATAGAAAAAAATATTTTGATTTTATTCATCTTGTTTTCGTTTACATTTTAAACGCGACAACTCATTCAGTCCTCTTACTCACCTCCACTCAATTATCCTGATAATATACTTTCACTTCATCACATCCGCCTGCGCGCTGAAATTAATTTTTGCTTTCGATTGGGAGAAAGAAAGTATTAAGAAAAGCAACAATATGATGATAAAAACTAATTGCATAATAATTGATATAATATGAATGGAAAAATAATAATAAAACATCAATCGTGGATGTTCTTCTACCATCAGCCTCATTTTCCATCATTAAATTCCCGGCATCTAAATTTGTCATTTACTTTTTGTGAAGATCGCAACTTATAACGTCAACGGAATTAATGGGCGCCTGCAGGTTTTACTGCGCTGGCTAAACGAATCGAAGCCGGATGTTGTCTGCCTGCAGGAACTCAAGTGCCCGGATGAAAAATTTCCTCTCCATAAAATCAATGATGCAGGATACAATGCAGTCTGGCACGGACAAAAAAGCTGGAACGGTGTTGCTGTGCTCGCAAAGAAGAATTACGAATTGCACGAAGTCGGACGTGGGCTCGCAGGCGATCCCGATGACGAGCAAAGTCGCTACATCGAAACGAAAGTTAATGATATACTTATTTGTTGCCTTTATCTTCCCAATGGAAATCCCGCGCCGGGACCTAAATTTGATTACAAACTCGCGTGGCTGGAAAGATTGATCCAGAGAGGAAAATTGTTGGTGAAGCGAAAAACTCCGGTTGTACTTGCGGGTGATTACAATGTGGTGCCGACTGATATGGACGCGTACAAACCTGAGCGATGGGTGAAAGATGCAGTATTTTTTCCTGAGGCAAAAGCAGCTTTCGCGCGATTGGTGAAACAAGGGTGGACAGACGCGATCCGCGAACTTTACCCGGATCAAAAAATTTTTACTTACTGGGATTACTTCCGCAACGCATTTGCGCGCAATGCAGGAATCCGTATGGATCATATGTTACTGAATCCTACGTTAGCAAAGCGATTAAAAGGCGGCGGAGTTGATAAGCATGTAAGAGGTTGGGAAAAGACAAGCGATCATGCGCCGGTGTGGATAGAGGTTGGTTGAAAGTTTGAAAGTTGAAAGTTTGAAAGTTGAAAGTTGAAAGTTGAAAGTTGAAAGTTTGAAGGTTGAAAGTTTGAAGGTTTGAAAGTTCTGGCGTGAAAGGATTTTAAAACACATAGAAACATAGAGCACATAAGAAAACCGTTTGA
>CBIHPU010000137.1:0-8241 GCA_966211935.1 uncultured bacterium
ACAGTACAGAGGGTCACGACATCTGCGATCATGTACATTGCCAGGCATTTTATGGAAGAACCAGGGAAACAGATATACTTAACGCCGTGATCGCTACGAAAGATATTGTAGTGGTAGATCATGACATGAACCTTATCAATGCTGTTTTTCACAGCAACAGCGGCGGACAAACAGCGAACGCGGAAGACGTATGGAACAAACCTTTACCTTATCTTAAGTCGATAAACGACAGTTTCAGCGTAAATATGCCACATTATAAATGGACGCGTAAAATGGCCGCGGAAGACTGGTTATCTTATCTGAAATTAAAACACAATTATCCTGTTGATGACAGTCTCGCTAAAATGGCCGCGTTAAATTTCAACCAGGGTAAAAGAAAGAGTCACCTGGAAGCGAATGGCATCAGAGTTCCTCTCAAACTTATACGAAACGATCTGGTTCTGCGAAGTACGTTCTTTAACATTGAGCACAAAAACGACAGCGTAATTTTTTATGGTAAAGGTTACGGTCACGGAATAGGCATGTGCCAGGAAGGTGCTATGAAAATGGCTAAGCTGGGTTACAAATATCCAGAAGTGATAAAATTCTATTATCGGAATGTCTACCTGATTGAAAGAAACCGACTGGTATTTTTCAGGGAAGATTAATTTGATCTGCGATCAAAAATCACTCTACAGGAATATAAATTTTAGTGAGCCATTTATCCGGATTGGTTTCAACCAAGGGATCGCTCACATATTCTTCAATACTTTTTCCTGTTTGCCTTAATTTTTTCTCTTCAATGTAAGACGCGATTTTTGAATAGCCGTCGCGAATATCACTGTAGGAACCGTAGTAATTATAGACCAATACTTTTTTCTCATCAATTTTAGATTCCCTGATTCCCTTATCAGAATATTTTGGTGCTAACCTGTTTACCGGCAGTAATGCTTCAAACACTACCATATCAGGGCTCATGGAATGATAAATACAAACCGGCGCTCCGGTTAACTGAATGTCTGAGCCCATTTCATTCTGGATCCGCTCGTAAGACTTGGCAATTTTGAATGAAAGATCTTTTTCCGGGCACGAATCAAGCACGGACAAAGCTTTTTCTATTTTAAATGAACTTATTCCCGCAATTCCAGCCACAGGCATTGCGGATTTGGTTTTAGATAACGAATCAAGCTGCTGCAGTCCCTGTTCAAAATGCTTCCCCGCAACTTTTTCCATAAATAATCCGGGAAACAACCGCGACAGAAAATTCACTTTAGCTCTCATTTTCCAAACAACATTGACACCACTGTCAGCTTCTGCAAAAGAAAAAACTGCTTCCGAAGTATCCTTGCCATGCATGTACAATTTGAAAATAATGGAATCGACAGGGTATGATTCTGTAATATGCAAACTTCCACTGCCTAAAGACATTTTATCTGATTCCCAGATATAACCCGCGCCTTTTCCGCTCTCCGGACCAAAATATTCCATTTGCCAGTCAGGATCCATTTTATTCCATGGACTCCACATATCCCACTTCTTTATTTCATTTACCAAACCAAAAACCACAGCGCGGTCAGCTTTTATTATCCTGCTGCGCTGAAACTCAATTGTAGATGGCAGGAACAAACAAATCAGCAAGTAAACGCCGAAGAGGATTAATAAAACAAACAATGTTTCTTTAAGCAATTTCATTGGAGATGAATATTGATTTCAGTTTCAAAAAAACTCAGCAGAACGAAATGTTCGCTCAACTCTTATTCCTTTTTCAGTTTCCTGAAGCGTACAGCATTCAGTCATTGCATCATGTTCAAAATACAGGGTCCACTTTTCCTGTACCGCGCGCTTTAAAAACTTCGCTTTCTCTTTCATTGTTTCCAACGGACGCACATCATAGGCCATTACCCATGGCATACCCACGTGATGGGTGCATGGAAGAAGATCAGCTGTAAAAACCACTTTAGTATTCTTGTAAGAAATTACGGGCAACATCATCGCTTCAGTGTGTCCGTACATGAACAACACTTCAATTCCAGGCAAAAATTCTCCTTCTTTCTCAAACATTTTTAATTGCCCGCTTTCTTTAATGGGAAGAATATTTTCTTTCAGAAAACTTGCTTTCTCGCGCGGGTTGGGATTTACAGCCCAATCCCAATGCGCAGGATTACACCAATATGTTGCATTTCTAAAAGCAGGTACCGCTTTGGTTCTGTTTGAATCCGCCCACTTTATACTACCTCCGCAATGATCAAAATGAAGATGTGTAAGAAAAACATCCGTGATATCATCGGCAGTAAATCCATATTTCTTCAATGATTTCTCAAGACTATCATCACCATGTAAGTAATAGTGACCGAAAAATTTTTCGTCCTGCTTATTCCCTATTCCATTATCTACCAGTATCAGTCTGCCATCAGTTTCAATCAACAAACAACGCAGCGCCCAGCTACACATATTGTTGTCATCAGCCGGATAAAGTTTGTTCCACATGTTTTTTGGCACCACACCAAACATTGCTCCGCCATCCAGTTTAAAGTTTCCCGTGGGAATATTATAAAGCTTCATAAAAAAAATATTGTTCTGCACGAATTTAAGAGAAAAATAAGAAATTGGCGGAACCAATGAAGACTCATCCTGGAAATCCTAAATTAAAGAATCATTTTCCGAAAGGATTTGAAGGAACACCTTTTAAAGAAAACGGTCAGTTCAGAAACGTCGACATCGAGTTCATTCCGCAGATCAGACACGTTTTCAAGTGGAAATTTTCTGATAGTCCTGACAAAGAAGCGAAAAAGAATGATCACTGGCGACCAGAAGTTGTGCATGGACATCACTTCATACACGAAAAAGAAGATTGCATAGTATGGCTCGGTCACGCCAGCTTTTACCTGCACCTTGGAGGAAAAAGAATTTTAATCGACCCGGTTTACGGCAACGTCAGTTATATGCCCAGGCTGATACCTTTTCCGTGTCGCGGCGCCGACTTAAAAAACATTGACCTGCTTCTCATTTCTCATAATCA
Source organism: uncultured bacterium (assembly GCA_966211935.1). GTDB lineage: Bacteria > Bacteroidota > Bacteroidia > B-17B0 > Aurantibacillaceae > AM-1111. The sequence continues at coordinate 2,999 of CBIHPU010000137.1, forward strand.
TCGTGATCACTGCGATGAGAAATCATTAAAAACTTTATTGAAAGAGAATCCGGGAATTAAAATTCTGACAGGATTAAAAATGGAGAATGTATTAAGGCGATGGTTTCCAAATAATGAAATACAGGAAGCGGGATGGTTCCAGGAATTTGAAACAGGTGTGCACGATCTGAAGATCACGTATGTTCCTTCCAGACACTGGAGTAAGAGGTGGTTGAAAGACGACAATAAATCATTGTGGGGTGGATTTGTAATTCAGCATGCGGGCAAAACAATTTATTTTATGGGTGATAGCGGATATGGAGAGCATTTTAAAATGATCAAAGAAATTTTTCCTGATCCTGATTATTGCCTGATGGGAATTGGAGCATTCAAACCAGAATGGTTCATGGGGCCAAGCCATATTTCACCAAAAGATGCAGTGAGGGCGTTTAATGAATTGGGAGGAAAACATTTCATCCCGATGCATTATGCAACTTTTGATCTGAGTGATGAAGCCATCAGCGAGCCGGTAAAGACAGTGAAAGACCTGAACTCGAAGGGTAAATTACACGGAGAATTAAATGTTCTGAAACCAGGTGAAGTTTTATTTATCCGGTCTCATGTGGAAGTCACATGAGATTTACCACTATAATTTCCAGTTCCATTGCAACATTGGCGCCGGAATATTCACTCTTCTCTGCAAAACATGAAAAGAGAAGAACATACCTCCCACACTGTATTGCCAGCGTGAATTGCGATGATACTTGAGAAAAATTCCGGTAAGATAAATTGATGGTTTGTGTATATACCAAAAATCACCAGCAATTGAAAATCTCTTACTCAGGCGCTGCTTTACTCCGAAGTTAATATACGTTACTGCATATTTTCTTTTCATGGTTGGAACATATTCATCAAATCCACTCATTACAGCATAGCCCGCGCCAACTGTTACATTTTTTAAAGTTCCTCCCTGGCTCGCTCTTGCGCCGGCGGTCCACATCCAGATACGTGGCGCGACCCAGGATGCGGATAATAACCCAGCTTCAGGCGCTATACACAAGTGTTCAGACAATTTTAACGAGTAGCGAAAATTTATCGCAGCGGGTATTGCCGCTACAGAAGTATAATAACTGAGAGTCGCTCTCTTTGATACAGCCTGATGAAATGCTATTGCGGAAAAATAGTAGGAGCGCAACCACGCAGATTTTGCGGGAAGCGGGAAAGCTGTACAGAATGTAGGATTGAACATATACATGCTATCCGGCTGAACGTATTTTCCTCTGAGAAAATTATTTTCATCGGCCACGTAAATTTTCATTATCGAGGAAACGGGAATCATCACGGAATCCTTTATTCCTTTTTTTAAAATGAAAACCGAATCACGCAGTCCTCCGGAGATTCCATAAAATTCCCTTTTGTCCGTGGTAAATACGATCAGTGGTTTTCCGGAATAAAATAAAGTATCGGTTTTTAGTTGCGCGAAAGTGGAGGAAATAAAAAATAAAAAAACGGAAAACAATATCCAGCGAAAGATATGTATTTGCCGTTTTTTCAATTTCAGTATGCGTAATCGCTTAAGTATTCAAACGCGGGAGTGAGTTTTCCGTCTTTGCAGATGGTTGCGCGTTCAATCACCTTGTCTTTATCCTCCAGGAAAATATTCGGAAGCACGCGTTCCATAAGATCTTTTCCAAAATCGTCAGAAGCGTCACGCGGTAATTCGCAGGGTAAATTATCCACAGCCATCACAGTAACCGTTTCCTTGCTGAACGGAACATCTTCTTTTTCAGTTTTTGGATTGTAACCATAAAATGGCTGAGCGATAGTGCTTGAACGCAGTGTTGTTGGAACGGACCCTTCGAGATCACAGGTAATATCCGCTACAACACTCATGCGGAAATTTGGTTTACGCGCATCTTCTTTTGTAAACATTTTCGGCGAGCGAGGATCCCAGTAATGAGCCGAAATGTAAATATCAGCTACCTCAGTGTAAGGAACAAACCTTGAAACAAAATGTTCAGGATGACGGAAAAAATCGTTAAGATCAAAATTGTGATCATCGGGACGCTCAACATAATCTCTTGGATTCAATTGGCAATATACCGGCTCTCTGAACGAAGCCATTAAAAATTCTTCCGGAGTTACTTTACGTATCCGCAATGCACTCAGCGTTTCTATTGCGCCATTCGCAACTCTTCCTCCGCCGGTAAGAACAATTTTTATATTGGGAAGTTTAACCCGTTTCAATTCTTCTTCCATCTCCGCGCGGTCGCGACAAACGTGCGCCGGTTTCAGCAAAAACAAATCGTATTTTCTTCCATAACCCAGAATTCCATTATAAGCGCCAACAATTCCGGCAAATCTACCGAATCCAATAATACGATTATTGTTTTTATCGGTCAGCGTTTCATAATCAATCATCTGAACTTTCTTTTCAATCAGCGCCTTCATGAGTTTCTGATTATGGCTTTGCTTTTTAATTGTATGCGAAAAGAAAAAATATTTTTTCCCTGGTATCAGTTTTTCAATGGGCACTTCTTTTACACCCATCAACACATCACAATCACTCAGGTCTTCCTGCAGATTCAGTCCGAACGCACTATACTCATCATCACTGTAACAGCGGATCTTGCTCGGCTGAATTGCTATTTCAATATTAGGATAGCGGGCCAGCAACTCTGAACAAATGAGCGGAGTAAGCGGAACACGTTTATCTGGAGGAGATTTTTCTTCGCGGAGAACACCAATTTTAAGCTTTTGCATAATACCATCTATTTGACCGCGAATTTATGAATTATGAGGCAGAAGGGAAAATAAGTAATTTAGATCACCATTTTACAATTATGAAGAAGCGTTTGTTATTCTACATTTTCATTGCAGTATCCGTTGCATTATCCGCACAGCCAACGTTTGTTGAAGACAGTCTGGATGAATTTATTGAGCGTGAAATGAAACGTTGGAACGTACCGGGAGTTGCTGTTGCGATAATAAAAGATTCGCAGATAGTAAAGATGAAAGGTTATGGCTATGCTGATATTGAGAAAAAGGTGAAAGTGAATGAGAACACACTGTTCCAGATAGCGAGTAACAGCAAAGCATTTACCGGGACTGCATTGTGCATGCTTGAGCAGCAGAAAAAATTATCCATGGACGACAGTGTGAACAAGTGGCTTCCATATTTTTCCCTTAAAGATGAATACGCGGGAAAGAACGCGACGATTGCAGATCTGCTGTCACACAAAATAGGTTTTCAAACATTCCAGGGAGATTTTCTGAACTGGAACTGCGATCTTTCCAGGAAAGAGATCATTGAAAACATGCGCAACCTTACTCCGGTTTATTCCTTCCGCGAATCGTTTGGCTACTGCAACGCCGCTTTTCTCACCGCGGGTGAAATTATTCCGGTGGCGTGCGATACTTCGTGGGATGATTTTCTAAAACACAGAATTTTTGTACCTCTTCAGATGAACAGAACCTCAACACAATGGAAAATAATAGAAAATGACGCTAATGCTTGTCAACCTTATACTATTTACGATGGAAAATTAAATAAACTTACACGCGCCAACATTGATAACCTGGGTCCTGCCGCATCAATTAATTCATGCGTGAAAGACCTTGCAAACTGGATGATAATGCAAGTGAACAACGGGCAATTTAAAGGCCAGCAGGTTATTTCCGAAAAAGCATTACGGCGAACAAGAGAAGCAAACACAATTGTAAATCCGCTTCCAGGAAAAAACAACTATTTTGAGTTATACGGGTTGGGCTGGTTCATGAAAGATTACCACGGCACGGAAGTGATCTGGCACGACGGGGGCGCGGATGGCTTTGTGACAACAACCTGTTTTTTACCTGATGAAAAAATCGGAATTGTGGTGCTGACCAACACAGACGCGAACGGTTTTTATTCCATTACCCGCGAGATGATAATAGACGCGTATCTTAAATTGCCGTATAAGAACAGGAGCCAGGAAACATTTTTAAGAGCGGATAAGTCGCGCGAACGCGAAGAAAAAGAACTTCAAAAATTAAAAGAAAGAGCCCAAAGGAAAAACGACTGGAAGAATGACGAATCACAATTGGCAGGAACTTACAGAAATGAAGTCTACGGAAAAATTACAATCAGGTACAGCAATGGAAATACAGAAATAGAATTTGAACATCACCCATCCATTACAGCGAAACTGGAATACCTCGAGGATAATGATTTTTTATGCACCTACTCCACTCCAACCTGGGGCATAAAAAAAGCCGAGGTAAAGATTAAGAAAAACGGAACGGTAGAAGGAATTACATTGCGTGTAAATGAGTTTGTCGATTACATGGAATATTTTTTCGTGAAGGAATAATAAACTCCAAATAATATTCGTATGGAATCTTCTTTATCGGCGAACTGGAGCCCTCTGAAAAAATTCAGTTTTCTTTTCTGCATGGTAATGATCATTTTCATTATGCTACCGTTTCCGTTCAGTCTGATTCCTGTTGATTATATCTACGTCATATTTAATAAACCATGGGAAGTATTGTTGCCATGGGCCGCGAAAACCTTTTTCAGTATAGAAAAACTAAATTTAGATTCCGGAGGAAGCGGCGACGCGACATTGCATTATGTTCAATTATTTCTGTGGGTAATATTTTCAGTGGTGATTGCCTCAATTCTTGCAATTGTTTTTAGAAAGCAGAATAACCTGAATACGACTTACAATTGGTTTATTATAGTAGTACGATTATTTTTAGCGACGATGATGATTCAGTATGGGCTTGCAAAAGTGCTGATAAACCAGTTTCCATTTCCATCCTACAAAGCGCTGGAACAGCCGCTCTCAGATTTCTCTCCGATGGGGCTTGCTTGGACATTCATGGGGTATTCACCCGCTTACAGTATTTTCACAGGCAGTTTGGAAGTAATTGCGGGAGTTTTGTTCCTTGTACAACGCACTACTTTGCTTGCAGCATGTTGCTCGTTTACTGTGATGCTGAATGTAGTTGCTATGAATTACTGTTTCGACATACCGGTAAAACTTTTTTCATCGCAATTACTTTTGTTATCATTATTCGTCGCAGCTCCTGATTTTAAACGCATCATCTCTTTATTCATACTTAACAGATCGGTACAACCAAAACCAGTTTTCTCTTTAGCTACAAGTAAAAAAGGAAAATATGTAGTTAGCGGAATATATCTTTTGTTTTTATCCGGACTGGGATACAATTTCTATCAGAATTATAAATACGCTGAAGAGTATCATCAAACCAATTTAGCT
>CBIHPU010000138.1:0-8180 GCA_966211935.1 uncultured bacterium
TTTATTATTTTGAGAATAAGAAGATATCAGTAAAGGCTGTTTCACATACCGAGCCAAAAAATGTTGGGGTTTTACAGCAGATGGCAGAGGATTTCTTTTCCGAACCCGACTCCTGTCCATATAATCCGGAAAACCCTGTTGAAGAAATGAAGCCGATGTTGTTATCTAGTTTATCAGAAACCTTTTTAAAGACTTTTTTTAACCGGAAAAAGAATACAGATTACTTATCCCGCGTCAATCCAAAGTCGCTGTTGCTTTTGCCACTGATAACGAGAAAAAAGCTTGTTGGTGTTCTTATGCTTGGCATGAGCGATTCGAACAGGCAATATAGTCAGCTTGATGTAAATTTTTCGGAGCTGGTTGCAATACGCATTCAGATAGCGATAGATAACATAATGCTTTTTTCGGAGGCGCAGAAAGCAACCAAGGCAAGACAGAATATTCTTGCAATTGTTTCTCATGATTTAAAAAACGCGTTCACTTCCATTAAGGCCACATTACAAATGGTGCCAAAGCTAATTCACAAAAATGAAGATGACAATGCAGTTAAATTACTTGGTATTGCGGAGAAATCATCTGTTTACATTGAGAGACTGATTAATGATCTGCTGGATTTTTCAAGAATCCAGGAAGGGAAGTTATCTCTTGAAATAAAACCGGTGAATGTAAAAGAATTGGTGGAGAACGTGATTAATACTCATTCAGGTAAAACTATAGAGAAGAAAATAGAATTTTTTTACGAATTGCCAAAGGAGGACCTGGTAATCGAGTGCGATGCAGTGCGTGTTTCGCAAATTCTGGGAAATGTAATTGGCAATGCGTTTAAATTTACTCCATCAAAAGGCAGAGTGACTGTTCAGATAAAAGATCTAGTAAACAGCGTTCAATTTGTTATAGCCGATAATGGTCCAGGTATATCTAAAGAAATACTTCCGTATATTTTCGATAGATTCTGGCAGGTAAAGGAAACCGCGCATCTCGGGGCAGGACTTGGACTCTCAATTGCAAAGGGTTTAGTAGATGCTCATAACGGAACCATAACCGCGGAAAGCCAGGCCGGCGTTGGAACTACTTTCAGAATTGAGCTTCCGAAAATTTATGCGGATAAATCCAAAGTAAATTAATTTCAATCTTTTACTTCCTCTTTTATTTTGACCGGTAAATCAATATGAAACGCGGTTTTTTTTCCAGGAATGCTTGTAACACCTATTTTACCGCCGTGAGCTTCGATCAAACCTTTGGTTAAATAGAGGCCGAGTCCTATTCCCTTTATTCTGGATTTTTTTGCCTCGCGCGAACGATGAAAACGCTGGAACAGATTATTTATTTCGTCCTGCTCAATTCCCTTTCCTTCGTTTGTCACAGTTATGTGTATTGTGTCTTGTTCATGAATTACCTGCAACACAATCGGTGTGTGTGGATAACCATACTTTGACGCGTTTGAAATTAGATTTCCGATGATCTGTTCAAACCGGCCCGCGTCAATTTCTGTTTCCGGTATTTTTCCTAATACACGCACTTCAATCCTGTTGTCAGGAAAAAGAACTTGTAATTTTTCTGCAATTTTTTTCAGCAAAACTCCAATATTTTCGTTGCTGGTTTCCAGTTTTAATTTCTTTGATTCGAGCTGTGATACTTCAAGCAGATCGTGCGTCATTCGTTGCAGTTGCGTAGCCCCTGACTCTATCATTTCCGCAAGATTCTTTGCGTTCTCACTTATATCTTTTTCCTTTTTCAACAAACCTGCCGCAAGTTGAACAGCTGAAATGGGTTGTCTCAGATCATGTGCAACTACAGCAGACCATTCTTCGCGTAAGCGTTCGAGTTCCTTAAGAGTACTTATATCCTGGAAGAACGCCACCGCTCCAATTCGTTTTCCATGTTCATCCTCTATTGGTCCGCCGGCCAGCATTATTGGCAACTTTTGTCCGTCAGGTAAATGAAGCTGCAGCTCCGTTCCTTTAATTTTTTCGCCCTGGAGCAGCCGCGCTGACGCAAGTTCATTTTCACTAATTGAATTTCCTTCAGCATCATAAATAAAATTTAGATATGCCTTGCGTCCGTTTTCCCATTTCACTGAACTACCGAAAAGATTCCGGACATATGCATTTGGAACAGGATGTTGCGGATCTTCTGAGCTCACAGTAATAATTCCAATTGGAGAACGTTCAAGTATCGCCTGCAACCAGCGACGTTCCCTGTCCAGTTCGTTCAAAACCGAATGAAGGTTATTTTCGGTCTCTTTCAGTTGACTTATGTTCTGAAAAAAAGTAACAACGCCCATTATATTATCATGGCGGTCCATGATAGGGCCTGAACTTACCAGAATTGGAATTCTGGTTCCGTCTTTTCGTACGATGAGTTCTTCTTTGCTGATTGTTTTTTCTCCCTTGAACGCTTTTGATGTTGCGATATTGTCGAAAGAAAGTGGTTTTGCAGTTTCAGCGTCAGAAACAAATCCCAGCACAGCTTTTCGTCCCAATGTCCAGTCCACGTTTTCGCCAAATAATTCAATCGCGTAATTATTTGGATTAACTATTTCGGCATTTTGCCCCCTCACTAATAAAATTCCTAAAGGCGCACGCTGCAAAACCGCTTCCAGCCAGATTTTTTCCTGTTCAAGTTTTTTAAGGAGAATTTCTTTTTCCCTGTCAGCTGCTTTTCTTTCTGTAATCTCACGGATAAACATGCTTGTCCATTCTCCGCCATTTTCATCTACAAAAATCGCTGATGAAATCTCGGCTGGAAAGATACTTCCGTCTTTTCGTTTTAAATTCAGTTCACTAGTACATTGTCCTTTTCTTTTTCTTTCCTGCAGCGCTTCGTTTAAACGTGGATCGGTTGCGTCGATCACTGCTTCTCTTCCGAGAGCAACAAGTTCCTGTTCCGTATAACCAAACATTTTTGTTGCTGCGCTGTTTGACATAATTATTCTGCCTGTAGGCTCTGTCAATAAAATCGCATCCATACTATTCTCAAATATGGAACGTAATCGCTTTTCACTTTCCTTCAGGGCCTGCTCGACATTTTTTCTGTCCGTTATATCTTCATTCAACGTCACCAATCCAAAAATATTTCCACCTTTATCTTTTAAGGGAATTGCTGAATTTGAAATTATCCGGAAGTTTCCATTGAACTGCTGTATTTTCAGTTCCTCTCCGAATATCGGTTCTCCTGTATTAAGCGCGCGGACCGCGGCCCATTCGTTTGTTGCCACTGGTTTGCCGCTGTTCAGCCACCAGGCTTTGTACTCCACATAATTCTTTTGGTGGGTATTTTTGGTTTCTGCCCAGATATTTTGAGCCGCGGCGTTGCCGTACATTATTTTTCCGTTTGTGTCCAAAAGCCAGATCCCGATTGGCAGATTTTCAATCAACACCCGGAATTTCTGCTCACTTTTTTTTAATTCTTCCTCAACATTTTTACGATCCTCAATTTCTTTTTTCAATTGTATGTTTGATCGTTTATAGAAATCCTCTTCTTCGTGCATTTTTACACTGGAAGTCACATCTTCAATTTTAAGAAGAATATATTTTATTTCTCCATTAGCGTCAAGAAGCGGAGTGTTCTCCGCCATCCAATACCGCTCTTCATAAAATCCACCTATTGACTGTGGCTGACGTATGTCGTATTTTGTTACAGGCATTTTATCTGCTTTCCGGCTTTTCAAAACTGAATCAAGAGAAGCGTGAAGAGTAACGCGACCACTTGCATTTTTATCGAATGGATTTTCGGGGAAAACTTCAAAGATATTTTTTCCTGTTAGTTCATTCCGCTCTCGCATTGTGGCTCGCAGGTAAGCATCGGTTGCTGTAACTATATTTAAATCCGGATCGAGCACAACAATAAGCGCTGGATTTAATTCGAACATAAATCTGAAATCCGGATTAGTTTCCATTGGGAAATACTTCTATGAACAGCATCAAATTTGGATGCCACCGCAACAGTGTGAAAAAAATGCGTCCTGGAAAACAACACAGCTTCTCATTTTGACTCTTGCTTTGATTTTGGTCATCACTTACATGTAAAGGTGCCCATGAATGTCATTTTAGCGCAAACCTCAATAGTCGAACTTCACAACAAATATTTTCTACAATGAGTAAGGGACGGATCTTAATTTGCGAAGATAATGAGGCGATTGTTCAGTTGACCAGTTTTGCTTTGCAGGCAGAAGGATATGAAACTGATACCGCGGAAACAACCGACCAGGTACTGGAAAAATTAAATTCATCATTTCCCGACCTGGTACTTCTTGATCTGAACCTACCTGAAAAAGGAGGAGCTTTTATAATTGAGCATTTAAGAAGCAAAGATGAAACTTCTCATATACCTGTGCTTTTATTTTCTGCAGAAGAAAAACTTGCTGAAATTACCAAAGAGCTACATGCAGACGGATACGTAAAAAAACCTTTTGACGTCAATGAGTTAATGTTGTCAATTGAGAATGCAATGGTACATCAATGATAAAAGGAAGAATTCTACCTCACCTTTCTTATGGCACCAAGATAAATTTTTCTGATGCTGCTTCTCGCTGAAGGACTTGTTGCTGATTCTATAACCCGGAGAAGATCTACGTTCTTTTTTGTTTTCAGTTTAACTATTTGCGATAAAGCGAGAGCGGCGCTCCATCTTACAACAGTGCCTTTATGTTCTGCGTTAACGAGCAAATTTTTTATGGCCTTATCCAGTTTTCCCGAAAAGAGATGTGCGGAATTTGCAATCACTTTCGCAGATTCCCATTTTACCCGTGGAGATTCTTCTGCAAGCGCTTTTGTGACAAATTCAAAGCAATATTCAGAAACTATTTGCGGTCTTTCCTTGCTCACAATTTCAATTGCCTCAATGCAGGTTGCCTTTATGGTTTCATCAGATTCGTTTGCGAAATCAACAAGCAGATTAATATCTTCATAGTTCCTTTCGAGCCATTGGGTTAGGGCTTCGGTTTTTTCTTTCGTTTTTTCTTTGCTGCTAAGCAATAAATCAAATCTGAATGTCATGGCATCTTTGTTAAAAGAAAATTCCCTACATACAAGTTAAAAAGAGTTGCTGTTAAAACATGTAAGTGGAAAATCGTAAATAAGCGTGAATAAAATCACAACAATTAACGTTCCAGTTATGAAACCTTTTAAATAAAATGCAAAAAAAAGGCAGGCCAAATAATTGACCTGCCTTTTAGAATATTAATTAGCTGTTAAGGAGCTATGTAAATTGTTTTATTTAACGCGTGGTATTTACCTCTCACTTTTCCTCCCGCGCTGGTAACGCCTGTAGCGGTGGTTTCACGCACCCTGGTAAGGGAACAAGATGCTGCGCCTACACCTAAGTTCTGTAGACGGTTTGCGGCGAGTACAATATTTTTTGAGTTAGTTGTGTATTGAAGAAAAAGTTCAGCATTATTCTGAGCGGTTCCATCCATCCACAGGTCAACCCATTCATTTGCGGCAACGCTGTCGCCAACCCATGTAAATGTATAACTGCCTGAGTTATGAATCGTGTCAACCGCAGGGAATGAAATTAGATTTGCGGTATTTACAGTATTTGAAAAAGTGGCACCTTGTGTGTCTTTAAAATGGAATGTTCCGGAAGTAACGAGACCGGCATATTCTTTACGGTAATAAGCAAAAAGAGGATCGTAAGGAATTACATCATTATTAAATTTTACTTCGCTCGGTGCTGTCAGCTGTAACTGCGTACCAGTGGCGTTTCCAAATTTAAAAATTGCGGATGCGTACGTTTTGTCGGTTACTTTGTCGTAGTACAATTCGTATTCAGCATAAATTTTATCCTGGTTCACATCTTCTGAACTTTCCTTTTTGCAGGAAGTAGTGAGAAATAAACCTGAAATGATTGAAAGTCCCAGAAAAGAAAAAATTGATTTCATGAGTTAAGTGGTTTAAAGATGAGTAAAATTAATTAAAATACATTTTTAACCTAGTTTTTTCGTCCATCAGAAGGGGCAATTGGAAGAGAAGGGCGATGGTTTTTGGTTTGTTGTTTAAACTTTTATTTCAGCATCGGCATGGTACTTTTTTCTTTTTCTTTTCCTGCTTATATTTCCTGGCGTGATTTTAAATAGTATTCAGTATATCCACAGGTTGAAAAATGATATAATAAACTGAAATCGCGAATCACTGATTTTTTGTCTGGCATTGTATTCAGATTTAATCCAAAAAATGAATTGGCAATGTTATTTCCGGTCTTGAGTGAGAATGGCTGTATCCTGAGGATGTACAATTTAATTAAAACGTTCATTAATTGCTCAACTCCACTTTTTTCCGGTATACTTAGTCGTAATGAGTTATGGATCTGTTCACTACCTGATATTAAAAGCCAGAAATCCCTGTTTTTTTACTTTTTCAAATAAGACTTCCAGGTTTTTTTACAGGCATCCTTAGTTCTTTGTTTACCCTGTTGATCAGGGTTTGTTGGTGGTTGGTAATTTATAATCAACCTGGGAATGCATTTGTTATTATTTTTTCTTGTATGAAATTCCCCTCATCTCATCTTGCACACAATTATCTGAGACAATGAACTTATAAGAAGAATATTCATTCTTAACCAGCTCAAAATAATTTGCAATTAGCGTGTGATCCGTACGTAGTAAGAAACTGTCTTTTATTTTTTGAATTAATTTGGGGTCGTTGGTTTTTTGTTCGTTGAAAGTGCATAGAATGTAGTTTCCTTCTATTGCATACGTTCCTTTTGAATACCAAATATAGAAGTCATCGTTAACTTTGTCTATACACAACCCGTAATTGAGGTAGGTGCCATCCTTTTCCAGAATTAATGTGGCTGACTGAAATTTTCCGGAAGAGTCACAAATGTATTTTTTTTCAGTAACAGAGATTTGGTTCTGTGCCAGCGTTTTCTCAATAGAAAACATGATTGTCAGGCTGACGATAGTGAATAGTAGGTTTCTCATAACAGATTATCGTGTATCTATAGGTTTTGTATTGGTGTTATCTGAGTCGAGGACTTTTTGTTTGAGCAGATAGAACTCTTCTTCAGTAACAGAATATTTACTGAATATATCCTGCAGGGTTATATGGCCTGACAACGTATACATTACAAGCCTCCGCTTATCTTCTTCGGTGAGGTACTGGAATAATTTTAGTTTTTCAATTTTGCTCACGATTTTAATTATTTCATGTGTGTTTATAAATTTTGAGGCGGTCACATGGAAAATAGTTATTTCATGTAAGATGAAATTCCAAGCGCGCAACCTTCTTTTCCTTCGTGGAATGAAAAGGTAAGGCAGTAATTGCCGGTGGTTTTACATTCAAATTCTATCATCTCATAGAATTTTTTAATGGCGGGATTAAATGTAGTAGCCAATAAAAATTCCATTTTCTCATTATTGTAGATTGTAACTACCGGAACCCCGTCATATTCATCGTTTTTAACGGCGAAGAATTTGTATTTTACACCGCGGTTCAGAGTTATTGTTTGTTTAAAAAACTCCTGGTTGGTTTTTTTACTCTTCTTCATGTATATCTGGTAATCTTTCATTAACGTAAACGTTTTCAGTTTTTTTACGCCGGTATCGTACAGTTTTTCGTAATCGCACTTTGAGCGATATGAAGAAAACAGCATCAGTATCGCTGATACAAACGATAATTTGATTACAATAAGGTTGATTTTTTTCATTCTTAGTTAATTATTTAATAAACAATTCGGATCTTAATTTTTTAACCTCTGCGGAAATTGATGCCAGAATCTCGGGGGTAATTTTGATGATGGTTCTCGTATTATCCTCAACAACGAGTTGACCGTTAAGTTCCTTCATTGTTGGCGCCTTGTATTCGTACGTCAACTCAACCTTATCAAAGGACTTTTTCAACTGATCAAGCTTTGTTTGAAACTGCTTGTAGTATTCTATTTTACCGAGTTTATCAAGGATAGCAGTTATGTTATCCATTATTACTTTTTGTTCTCCTATCCGTTGATGAATATCCTCGCCCGGATCCGTTTCTGCGATGCTGGCAAACATATGTAGCCCTTCTATCCACGATCCAATTAGTATAAGAACGCTTAGGTCGCCTCTTTTTTGTTCACGTAAATGACGATCTATCTTATTAAAGTTTTCCGTTGAAACATGTATCAGCGAGTCGACATTGTTTTTATTCTTCGATAAGCGACTCAGGGTGCTGAAATCAAAAAACTGATCAACCTTTATTTCT
>CBIHPU010000139.1:0-8176 GCA_966211935.1 uncultured bacterium
TCCTGGTTGCAGAATAAAAAGTGATCAGATAAGCCACGTACTTTTTCTTCTGTCCGTTGCTGAATCTTTTAAACGTGCATTTAATCCCTTTGCAACTGACTGCGCGATGGTAAAAGCCTCGTCTTTGTTTTGTGTTTCGTGAATGATTATCCGACGAGTTTTATTGTAAACAATGCTTACCTGGTAGAAAGCGTAATCGTAATTTTCATAATCGTCAATTGAACATGCTTCGCATTTCGCGAACAATTGCTTAAACACTAGCACATAATCTATCTTAGGGAGCGGTTCATATGAACCCCACTTAAAAATTCCAAGCAAGCTCTCCTGAACTTTAAATACGCGCTTATCCAGGTCAATGAAAGTATTGAATTGTCGCAGCCAGTTGCTCACGCCACTGCGTTTCCCGGCTATTATCGATGATGCAGCAATCATAACCCGGTTTCTTTTAATAATTGTTCTTCGGTAATTATTCCCATATGGGACCAGATCATTTTTCCGTTTTTATACAATTCCAGATAAGGAATTGCATCAATTCTTTTTTGTGTCAACAGGTCGGAATTTTTATCCGCATCAATTTTGAGTAGCACAACCTTGTCCTTTTTTTCGTTGGCAATGCGATCCAGCATGGGTGAAATAAATTTGCATGGACCACACCACTGCGCGTTAAAATCTACCAGCACCATTTTATCACTCTCAACAAGTTTACTGAACGCCTCCATGGTTAAGCCTTCAGTATCCGCCGCGCTTTTATCTTTTTCAATTGGCTTTCCTGCAGCTATCCATTCAAGTATTCCCCCCTCCATGTTATATACTTCAACAAATCCTTTGTCGTATAAAATATCTGCAGCTGCAGAACTTCGTCTTCCGGATCGGCAGTAAGTAAGTACTGGTTTGTTCTTATCCAGTGTCGCGATGTTGGCATTAAAATCAGGCGAATCGATATTGTAATTGATTGCACCCTTAATGTGCCCCTCAGCAAATTCTTCCGGTGTCCTTACATCAAGCAACTGAACGTTAGGGTCTGAATTAAGTCTTTGATCAAACTCTTGAATGGTTAAAGAACCTTTAATTCTTTTTTCGGTTGCAGTAGCTTTTTCCGGTGACGTTGCTTTTTTCCGGTCGCAGGACACAAAAATTCCGCTTATAACGAAAAACAGAATGTATAACAGGGTTTTCATGTTTTATACTTTAACTTCAGGTTTGAATAAAATTTCTGATTTAACAGAGTTGGAGATCAGACAATTTTTTTCGGAGATCTGCAATACGCGTTCCGCTTTTTCTTTTTGTTTATCATCTGCAATTTCTAGAACCGGATGTAAAATGATTTCGCTGATCATCAATTTTCCATCTACTTTTTCAAGCTTGCCTGTAGCTTTTGAGGTGAATGATTTGAATTCCAGTTTCGAATTTTCCGCGACAGATAGAAAAGTCGTCATCAGGCAACTGTTTACAGCCGCCACTAAAAGATGTTCCGGTGACCAGATTCCCTCAATGCCTTTTGGAAACTGAGGTGGTGTTACAACCTCGATAGTAGATTCAAGTTCAGGAGAACTTAAAATTCCTTTTCTGTCTGCCATCCAGGCGACGGAAACTTCATAAATATGCTCATTACCCATATATTCTTTTTTATTGTTATCCGTCGGAAGTTATTTGTTGTTAGTGATGCTCCAGTTCTTTGTGCGTACTCTTTTTTTCTTCGGAAACATTTTCTTTTTTCTGTGCATGCACCTTCCAGTTTTTGTCGTATTTCACAAAAAAGTTTAACCAGAGAAGGCGCGCCCACCTGAATACCACGGGAAAAAGTACCAGCATTGTTCCTATAACAAATAGTACCAGTTTACCCGGACCCAGGTGCAGCCACAAAGAATTAATTACGAGCCAGGCAACTAAAATGCCTGTCATGAGAGCGTATGAAACGTACATGGACCCGTAAAAAAAACCATGCTCTATTACATATTTTAAATTGCAAACGGAACAACGTTCATGCATTCTGAAAACTTTCGCGAAGTTGTAAGGATTATTGCTTTCGAAAACTTTACCCTGGTTACAGCGCGGACATTTATTCGCAACTGTAGAATATAGTATTTGCGGAAGTGCCATAGCGATATTTTTATTTGTTCTTCTTGATTGCTATCAGCGGATCAACCTTCAACTTATGAGAAAGATTTTCCGGACAGCATTAGCTAACGTGCCTGTTTACATTGGTCCATGAACCACCGTTGTGAACGTTGGTGTAACCTACAGATTGAAGATAATTTTTTGCTGAGCCGCTTCGCATTCCCGAAGCGCAACAGGTGATCACAGGTTGATCCTTGCTTTTTATCCGCTTAAGATTTCCGGCTAACTGATCAACCGGAATATTGATGGATCCTTTTACGTGACCCGAAGCATATTCCGCTCTTGAGCGTACATCAATAATTGTGGCTCCGTTTTTTATTAAATCTCCAATATCCGCTTTTGGACCAATTCCAAAAATATTTTTTATTATTTGTAACATACTTGATTTTTTATTTTGTTAGTTATGCATAACGATTTACATCCATCCATGAACCTCCGTTTTCAGCTTCAATACCGTGCTGTTTAAGAAAGAGCATGGCTTGTCCGCTGCGATTTCCAGATGCGCAACACAGAACAATGTTTTTCATTTGTTTGAATTCTTCCAGGCGTTCAGGGATTTCCTGCAAAGGAATATTTATACTGCCAGCTACGTGTCCGCCCATGAATTCACCGGGACTTCTTACATCAATTATTGTTGCTTGTCCTGTTTTAATTATTTCAGCCAGGTTCTTCATATTTTTTTTCTTTTGGTGACTCACTTTTTTTTCTGAACATGCTGAGCAGCGTACCACCCATGAATGCTCCGTAAATTGAACTATTCACCGGACTCGACGTAATGGCGCAGCCGCCGGAAGCGCACCCAATAAAATACCAATAGGACCATCCAATCACCGCCCCGGCAACCACACCGATTACTTCAAGTTTATATTTCGTGATGAATTTTTTCATTTACAGGTCAAAGTTCGGGATTCAGTTTTCGTTGGTGTGTAACCTAAGTTGCATATGATTTTGTATCGGTCCTCAGCGAATTATATCGTCCAAATTTTCAACTCATTATAAAAAACCAAATACTGTTAAGCAAAGGAAACAATACCCGCGAAATAAAAGATAAATATAAGTGTATTAGCATGAAAAAGTTCTGATCTGTCAAAGCAAACACCTATTTCACGTCAGTTCCAGTACAATGAGTCATGAATACATGATCTAGATCATGTAATTAATCGTTTGTCTGATATTGTTACGTTTCATTGTTTCATCGTTATATATAAATAATTCAAATATTTTACCTGTTGTTTGTTTGCTTCATTCCCGCTGTTGGACGTCATAGTTTAAATTAAGGTTCAATGCCAATTTTGTATCAGGAATATTAATACAAAGAAAATGAAAGGTTATAAAGTAGATATTGAAAGCGCATCAATTGAAAATAATAATTTCAGAAGGGTGTTATATACATCTCATCACATGCAGCTCGTATTGATGAGCTTAAAACCTGGCGAAGAGATCGGGGAGGAGATTCACGATGAGAACGATCAATTCTTCCGTGTTGAAGAGGGACATGGAACATGTACAATTGATGGTAATGAGTATGCGATTAAAGACGGTGACGTGATTGTTGTACCGGCAGGCGCGAAGCATAATGTCGTTAACACAGATGAGTCAGCTGAGCTGAAATTGTATACCATTTACGCGCCGCCGCATCACCGTGACGGACTTGTACACCGCACTAAAGAAGAAGCCGAAAAATTTGAAGAAGAATTTGACGAAGTTATAACAGAAGAGTAGCTGGAACTAAGAATGTTGGTATTCAGAATTTATTGGACCACAACTGTACCATTCATTCCTGAGTGTAACGTGCAATGATATGAAATTGTGCCTGCGGATGTAAACTGCCGGCTGAATGTTGAGCCTGCTGAAATGTTTCCGCTATTGAACAGGCCATCATTGCTTGTTACTGTGTGTGCCGTGTTGTCTTTGTTTGTCCACGTAATTGTGGTACCCGCGGCAACCGTAATGCTGGAAGGATTGAAAGTATTGTTTTGCATCCAGACTTCATTGGCTCCAGGACCCGTTGGCGCGGGTGTTGAAGGAGCAGGGTCTGAAGAGTCTTTTTCGCAGGATGTAAGGCTTAACAGAAGTAAGAAAAAAATTGTGCGGATGATGTTATTTGCCTGCATTATTAATGTTTTGATTTTAGCTAAAGAATTTGTGCCAGTAAAAAACCGCCAACTGATAATGATCAATAAATAAAAAACGAATTGGAGTGTTAACACTATTGATGATAAGAAACGGTGTAAAGAACTTTGTTGAGCACTTTGGTTAGTCAGGAAACAGCAATCTTCAGACAATCGTGTTAGGGTGCATTAACGAAGAGGGCAGGGTAACCTGCCTTTTTTTATTTTAATTGCAGCAAGAATCGGGTCGTTTGCAACAACTATTACCCATAACTTTGCTGCAATGAACTCTCAGGAAAATTTTACGCGTATTGCAAAAGCAATAATTTATCTGAAGGATAATTTTCGGGAACAGCCGGAACTGGAAAGCGTTGCTGAAAGTGTTGCCTTAAGTCCATTTCATTTTCAACGGATCTTTACAGAGTGGGCAGGTGTTAGTCCAAAAAAATTTCTTCAATATATAAGCCTGCAACATGCAAAAAGAAATTTACAACATGGACAATCATTATTTGAAACTGCGCTTGACACCGGACTTTCGGGAACGGGAAGGTTGCATGATCTTTTTGTTTCTGTTGAAGGAATGACTCCGGGCGAGTATAAAAACGGTGGTGAGAGTCTCACGATCAACTATAATTTCTATTCTTCTTTATTTGGAAGGATAATAATCGCCTCCACTCAAAAAGGAATTTGTCACATTGGTTTTGCGGATGACGAAGATCTTGCCTTATCGGTTCTTCGGCAGGTTTTTGTGAATGCGAAATTAAAACGGGCCACTGTGCCTTTACATAATCAGGTGCTTCCTGTCTTCAGCGGTTTATCACTGAACAAAGAAAAAATCAAACTTCATTTGAAAGGGACGGAATTTCAACTGAAAGTTTGGGAGACATTATTGAAAATCCCTGAGGGAAAACTGGCTACGTATGGAAATGTGGCAAGTGCAATTGGGAAACCTACTGCCGCGCGTGCAGTAGGAACTGCAATTGGAGATAATCCGGTGGCATATTTGATTCCCTGTCATCGTGTAATTCAGGCAAGTGGTGTAATCGGCAACTACATGTGGGGAAGTGAG
Organism: uncultured bacterium; assembly: GCA_966211935.1. Lineage (GTDB taxonomy): Bacteria > Bacteroidota > Bacteroidia > B-17B0 > Aurantibacillaceae > AM-1111. The sequence goes on from CBIHPU010000139.1 coordinate 5,299, forward strand.
CGGAAGCATGCAATGATAGGGTGGGAGGGCGCCAGGGTGGGCGATGATATTGTGGAAACACATGATCCCGAAACTTCGGGAACATAAGGACACATTAGAGTTATTGACGTCGCGTCGTTGCGGTCGTCGCGTGAAATGTTTAAAACACATAGGGACATAGATCTCATAGATTTATTTCTTCAACCGCGCACTCCGCTTTCTCCGCGTGGATCATGAAGCGAAATCTGCCTTGTGATTTTTGCTTCATGACTCCGCGTGAAATTTTTAGGGACACAGAGGTCGCCAAGAATCACAAAGTTCGCTAAGGATTTTTTTCTCTTCATGTGAAACCCAGCACTACTTTCCACGCAGTTTGTCTTTTATTCGTTTCTGCACTTCGCGTTTGGGTTTTTTCAGTTTCTTTAAATGGAACCTTATCTCCCGTAAATTATTTTTCGCGATCCTTGAATGCCTTAAATACCTTGCATTAAGAAAAAGATCCATATAGTGACCACGTAATCGCTCTGTATAATTTTCTTCATTCAGTATCAGCTGCACCTGTTTTTCTTTCATCGCGGTAAAACGAAGTCCCCGATACATTAATCTGGAGGAATAGCCGGTGTTCTCAAACCAGCAGATATCGCGATTAATTTTTTCGTTGATGTTTATTTTATATGTTGTCAGCGCGTCTATACTTTGGTCGCCATTCTTTACAAGATCACGCAGCAACTTCACGCATTTTTCCTGGGATTTTTGCCTCGTTCCTGTTAGTTTGTAAATGCTTTCAAAAATTGCATATGCTGTGTCAGCGGGATCATGAATTAAAGTCTTCATTTGCAAGAGATGGTCGGCTTCCAGTGAGTCGATACGTTTTTTCAAATCTATTATTGGTTTCTTAAATCCATCGTACATGCGTCCCCGTAATGCAAGTCGCTTTAATAAAAAGCGCTGCAGGGAATCTAGTGGTCTTCCCAGTTGTCCCGCATTTAAAGAAAGATGAGCAAGCAGCGAATCATATTTTATTTTCAGTGCTTCGATCATCACGTCAACTGAGTCTGTAATTTTTTCTTCCTGAACAAGCATTTTATTTAAACGTAGAATATTCTCTTCCGCGTTGCTGCCTGGTTTCGGAGCACCGCAGGTTATTGATCGTATTCTTTTCTTTTTCTTAAACGATGCACTGATACCGCCTTTGTTTTTTGAATGAACCCGTTTAAACAGCCGCATCTGGTAATAACATTTAGCCCGTTCTTTTTCCGCTTTTTTATAATGCGCCCTGTTTTCCAAAGCGGAGCTATTAACTTTCGATCTGTTTTTTTTGTAATGGAAGCCAGTTTCTTTCGAATTTTCCGGAAGTGTTTTATTGTATTGCCTTGTACTTGTGTTAAATTCTTTTTCTGCAAGAATTATTTTTTTCAGTTGCAATGAATCATCCACCTCATTTTCCTGTTCCTTCACCATTAATTGCGCCATCTCGCGCCAGCACATCCCGGTGATAAAATGGTTCCTTGGATTATTTTTTTCGGAAGTATCCCGCAGGTGTGCCAGTCTGTCCCGCTCTTCTTTTTCGATCCAGTCATCACAGGAGGAACAAGTGCTTCCTCTTCGCTGCTGATTGACGTAAACAGTGGTATCGAGATAATAAAATGCGCTATCAACTTCAAAATCTGTTAGTGTTCTTCCCGGCACAAGGTTCCATGACTTATCATCGGCGTGATGCGTTATGGCAAAAACTTCTGGTTGAGTCAAATAAAAGTCAGTAGTGAGATTGCGGCGGTAAATAATTTTTCCCCGAAGGGTTAAGCTGAAAATAAAACGTTGCCACAGGCGATTAAAAAAACGTTGCTTCAGGTAAAAAGACACATCAGGCGATGGACAAAACGATTTGTCTTTCCCTGCTTTTCCGTTTCCAAGTTTTTTATTCTTGTATTTGGGTTTAAAACCATCCTGTAATTTTTTCTTGAACTTGCTGAGGCGTCTTAATTCAGAATGTGTGCGTCCCGCGCTCCAGGTAACATCGTAGACATACCACTCACCTTCAAGTTTAACCGCGTTCCATGCGTGATTATCTACATATAGTGAATCACCAACATCAAAAATTTCATCTTTGGCATAACCAAAAACCATCGCGCTTGTTATGCCCGCTTTTCTGCAAAGCGTATCCATTAAACCGGAATAGCCAAGACAGATTGTGCGTCTGTGTTTCAAAATCCAGTCAACATCATTTCTTGAGTTATAACTGTAGCGGATGTTTCGGGCGACCCAAGCAAAGATCGCGTCGAACTTTTCTTTGTCAGTTGTTTTGTCTTTGATGAGCGCTGCAACCAGCTTATCTGCGTTATGCGAGGTTTTACCGCCGATACCGCTATTCTTTTCATTAAAATCGATGATAGGGGAAAGATATGTTTGCGCCGGCAACAGGAAAGCAGTCGCCATCAGGAACGTGAGAGCAAATATCTTTCTTAAAGTCATCCCGCCTAAAATAACGTATTATAATTCAAATATTGTACCGGATAATAGATTTATCAATTAAGGACTCATTACAAATTTTTACCTTTATGTTTTACGGAAATATTTTTGTTTTATTTATGGAAATAGAGAAAAACTGCATCTAAACAGTAACCATTGCACAGAAATGAAAAGGCGTTTATTTTTTATTTTATTTGTTACCTGTTTGTTTTATACTGATGCGCAGAATTGCGTTTTGCATCCAAATAAGCCCGAAATTCTTCGTGAGTATGGTGTAAAGAAAATTACGGCCTTCATCCAGCCTTATTCCGGAAAGAAAAAAATTTATGCTGTTTATTTTTTAGACAGTTCAGGTTGCGCCTGGAGATGGATTACTCAAAGATTCAACGCGAATACTTACACTTATTACGTTAATGAAGAAAAAGGAAAC
>CBIHPU010000140.1:0-8128 GCA_966211935.1 uncultured bacterium
CTGTTTCTGATCCTCTTCAGCAATTCCTATTCCTTCATCCTTAACAGACACGCATATTTCATTCTCCCTTATTTCTGTCTTGATAGCTATAGGTTGATTTTCATTCGAGAACTTGATCGCGTTGGTCAGCAGGTTAAATAACAGGTTCTTCAGAATTTTTTTATCCGTGAACATGCGTTTTTCCCCTTTGTGAATGAACAGTATCAGTTGTCCGTTTTTAAGTAAAGGTTTTATGTCGACAATAAGCGTGTTTATAAATGCCGGAAGATCGATCACTTCAGGTTCAATTGAAATTATTCCTTCTTCCACTTTGCTGACGGAAAGAATGTCGTTCATCAGTTCCGTCATGTGTGTTATTGACGACTTGATCCTGTTGATGTGTTTCTCCTGTTTATAGTAGTCGCCTTCCTTTCCGTATTTCGCCGCAAGGTTGGTAGAGGAAAGTATTGTTGCAAGCGGAGTACGAAATTCGTGAGAAGCCATGGAGATAAAGCGCGATTTGATCTCATTCAGTTCTTCCTCTTTTTCCAGACTGTGTTTCAGTTCTTCCCGATTGCTTTCGAGCTGCATCAATGTTTCTTCCAGTAGACGCGTACGCGCTCTTACGCGTTTCTCAAGCTCAACGTTCAGTTCTTTTTCTTCAGCTCTTAATCTTTGAATTTCTGAACGCTGCTGATGAATAATGTATTCAGATTTATTAATAAAAGAAAGATCTGTTATGAAAGCTATTGTAAGAATATAATTTTGCGATGAAAGCAAAGAATATTTTATTTCAACAGGAAATTCAGATCCATCTTTCCGCTTTCCTGTCTGCAAATCACTTTTTAAATTATTCTGATTTGCAACCAGCGACTGAATTTCAGTTCCGGCAAGTTCATCAGTAGCATAGCCAAACATTTTTTCGGCAGCAGCGTTCGCTTTGGTAATAATTCCGGTTGCATCAGTTATCAATATCCCGTTTTGCGCGTGCTGAAACAGCATGTCAGCAGCTTCTGACGGGATATTGATCATTTTTTCTGTTTGACTGATCATGATTGATGTTTGATGAACCAAAATTCGTTTTTAAACCAAGTGTTTCTTCTGAGTGCCATCACTTTGAAAAATGATGGATATCATATTTCAGTTCTTCTCTAAAAAACCCTTGCCAGAAATGTAATCAGCTCTTTTCTCAGATCATTAAATATTTCCTCAAAGCGTTCAATTTTTTGCCTTTGCTCAACATGGTCCTCCATTTCCCTGTGGTCAGATGCAATTGGATTTTCCTCTACGTTTTTCATTACTGCTTTCTCGTGGTGCCATATCCCATCTTTTAAATTTTGGATCTGCACCTGCTGAATAATGATCTGATTCTGAAAATGCTCTGCCATGGCAAGTACATCTTTAGAGCTGTTTCTGCTCATTACTTCCTTTATCCGATGTTCCATTATTTTCAGGTCATCAATATAAAAAGCAAGTTTGTTCAACCACTCTGTGTGCTCACGGTGGAGCTCTGGTATTTTTTTAGTTTCTTCCATAAAGATTAGTGTTGTATCATTTTTGCAAAGATTTTGAAACCGGGGGCCGTTATGAATGATTTCACTCAATATAGCAACTGAGGCATTTCATTTACAGTACTGTTCCCCAACACGACATTTGCCTGACACACATATATGGACTACTACAAAATACTAGGCATAAACAGGAATGCCACAGCTGAAGAAATTAAAAAGGCTTTCAGAAAGCTGGCTGTTAAATATCATCCTGACAAAAATCCCGGTGACAAAAAAGCTGAGGAACGTTTTAAAGAAATAAATGAGGCGTACGATGTTCTCAGTAACGATGAGAAGAGGAAAAAATACGATGAGTTTGGTGAGAACTGGAAATTTGCGGATCAGGCAAAGGCGCAACAGAAGCAACAATATGGAGATTTTGGTGGAGGGGAATGGTATTATCAGGGCAGTGGTTCAGGTTTTGGAGGAGAAGAAGGATTCGAAGATATTTTTGAATCACTTTTTAGTGGTGGGGGAAGATCGGGTAGAGGAAGAGCTGCAAGGAAAGGTCGTGACCTGCAGGCGGAAATGAGCGCTTCACTGGAAGAGTCTTTCAGTGGTGGTCAGCGGGAATTTGAAATTAACGGAGATAAACTTCGCATCAAACTGAAACCAGGATTTGCAGACGGGCAAGTGCTGAAGATAAAAGGTAAAGGCGGTACGGGAACTTCAGGATTGCGCGGCGATCTTTATATAACACTTCGCATCGCGCCACATCCACATTTTATCTTCACGCTGAAACGAATGTTGATTTATATAAAATGATCTTGGGAGGAAAAATTCCATTAAGAACAATGAAAGGAGTCATCAACATGACAATACCTGAAGGCACTGCGAACGGAAAAGTTTTGCGTTTGAAAGGTATGGGCATGCCCGTTTATGGAAAGGAAAATCAGAAAGGGGATCTTTATGTAAAGGTGAACGCTGTACTTCCGGCCAAATTAAGCGCGAAAGAAAAAGAATTATTTGAACAACTCTCACAACTAAATAAAACTGAAAATGCACAATCAGCCTGATTTTATTCTGAGCAGCTTTTTTCCGGCGCAGCGCAACAAAATTGTTCATAGAAACGATTATTATCTCGGCCGGCTGTGTACGCAACTGGGTTATGAGCGTGAAGAGGAAATATCAGGAACGCTTGAAAAAGTTTTCAGGCTGTGCCGCGCTCTTGACATACCGGTCAATGAGAATTTTGAACGTGTTTTTTTTGAAAGAGGATCAACATTATATTCTGACTGGAAAATAACACGCTTAGGTATGTACCTTTTTATTCTTAATTCAGAAAACGGAGAAAAGGGCAGTAATGGAAATTTAAAAGAAAAGTTTTACGAAAATATAAATTCCTTTGTCTGATATACTATCAGCGGAAGATCTCTTTTAAATTCACCTTTATCGTTGTGCATATGTCATCAATCGGCAGGTCATTCGCATCAGTGCCAAACGGATCTTCGATCTCCTCGGAAATCAATTCAATACTCGCAAAAGCATAGAACACCAGGATGCTCACTGGAATTGCCCAGTAGCTGTAAGAAATCACATAACCGAGCGGAAGCGTAAACACATACAGGAAAATTATTTTTTTCAAAAAGAGACTGTATGAATATGGTATTGGAGTGTTTTTGATTCTCTCGCAGCTGCCGCACAGATCGGTAAAAGATTTTAATTCTTCATTCATCATCAATAAGATGGTTGAATCAATTACGTTTTCTTTTTGAAGTTTCATTATCTGCGCATATAACTGCACTGCAATAAAATTTGGTTTATGCGCGGACTGAATAATTTCTCCGTCGGTATATAAATTCGTTCTTTCCAACTCTTCCTGGTTGTATTTACCTCGCAGATGTTCTTTGGTGGCAAAAACGTAATTCGTAATAAGTATTCTGAAGTTTTCTTTTACTTCTTTATGTGATTCTGGAAGTATTGAGTTCAGTTTCAACGCCAGATTTCTTGAACTGTTTACAAAGCCACCCCATAATCTGCGACCCTCATACCATCTGTCGTACGCGGTGTTGATCCGAAATACAAGTAACATCGATAAGACAAATCCGAGAATGTTGTGAACCTTTGTCGGATCTTCATGTTTGGTGTTAAAGAAAGCAGATTCAAGATACGCCAGCAATGCGGTATACAAACCCATTCCGATAAGCGCCGGCAATAAAATTCTGAAAGTATCGCTTTTATGAAACTGAAAAATTAATTTGAACCAGTCTTTAGGATTATACAGAACCATAATTTTTTCGCGTCAGCATTTTAAAGTGCGGTTGAAATTAAACTTAATTATTTTTCCCTTAAAATAATTTTCAAATTTTCGTTTTTTAATTCCCGTAACGAAGAATTTTTTTCTCTTTTCACTTAATGTGTAACCGCAGTAGTTTCCTGAATCAGCCGTAAGGATAATCGGTGTGCCCGTGCTATCAACTTTAAACGTGACAGTATGATTGAACCGCGAACAACGCGCGCAGGTGATCTTAACTTTCATTGCCGGACAATACACTTTATAGAACCAGGTATTAAAGTCTTTTTCGAAACTCTCCCATGCTTTTTTACCGGTGGAGTCAAGTTTCCATGGTTCAGAAATAGTGTCCTGAACGCTTTGTGATCTTGCTGAAACAAATAAAAGCATCAATAAAAAAAGCTGAGCTGTTTTCATTTTCTTAATTATGATAAACATGATAGTGTTTCGGCCACGACATTGGTGGAATTTCCTTTTCGAAAAAAGCAAAGACAGCGGATCCGCTTCCGCTCATAGCTGAATATATAGCACCCTGCTTATAAAGTTCTTCTTTTACTTTTTTTATTTCCGGGAATTTTTTGAAAACAGTTTCCTCAAAATCATTTTTCAAATTGTTTTTCCATTCGTGAATATCATTCATTACAGTTTCCTTGCACGATACAATTGGTTTTGCAGGTATTATTCCCGCGTAAGCGGCCGCTGTATCACTATGAATGCCCGGCCAGACCACAACAATTTTATATTCACCCAATTTTAGATCTATTGGTTCCAAAACATCTCCCCGTTGTGTTGCATACTTGGGTTTGTTCTCAATAAAAAAAGCGCAGTCACTTCCTAGAGAAGTAGCAAATATTTTCAGTTGCTCTGTGGAAATTTTCAGTGCAAAGAGATCATTCAGCAATTTCAAAGTAAAGGCGGCGTCCGCGCTTCCGCCTCCAAGGCCGGCACCCATTGGAATAACTTTGTGCAGGTGAATCTTTACAGCTGGCAAACTAAACTCCTTATTTAATAATGTGTATGCTTTTACAATTAAATTGTTTTCCGGATTTCCTTCAATGGTCAATCCTGATGAACTGAATTCAATCTCTTTAGTTGCATTTTTATTTTCAATAATCTCCAATGCGTCCCGCCACATCACAGGATAAAATACAGTTTCAATATTGTGAAATCCGTCTTTTCGTTTCTCAACAATATTCAATCCGAGGTTTATTTTGGCGTTTGGGTAAATGATCATATTGAACTGTCAGGACGCACAAAAATAGGCTTCAGTATTTTATCGGAGATCAATTTTCATTTTAAATAATGAGAGGTTTTCAGACTTATTAAATGAACTTTAATTGTTCAATTAAGCAGTGTTTTTTGTTAATCTGTTTTGTTTCAGTAAGTTATATTACAATTTAAGGAAACTTTCAAATCTTATTTTCCTTAATTTTGCGCCTCATCATTAAAAGAGCGCATGACTTATCTTGATTTTGAAAAGCCCATCGAGGAATTGGAAAAGGAGTTACAGAAGCTGAAAGATGTGGCAGAGAAAAGTAAAGTGGATGTTGCCGCTTCAATTAAAGAACTGGAGCAAAAGATTGTCGACACCCGCAAAGAAATCTATGCAAATCTCACTGCATGGCAGCGCGTGCAGGTTTCAAGACATCCTGAGCGTCCTTACACTCTCGCGTACATAGAAGCAATGACAGACGGAACTTTTGTTGAATTGCATGGTGACCGCACAGTAAAAGATGACAAAGCAATGGTTGGCGGATTTGGTGAAGTTGATGGACAGACTGTAATGTTCATAGGTCAGCAAAAAGGACAGAATACCAAAATGCGTCAATACAGGAATTTCGGAATGGCGAATCCAGAAGGCTACAGAAAAGCCTTGCGCCTGATGAAGCTTGCAGAAAAGTTCAATAAACCGATTGTTACGTTGATCGATACGCCGGGCGCGTATCCGGGACTTGAAGCTGAAGAGCGTGGACAAGGCGAGGCTATTGCCAGGAATATTATGGAGATGGCGGGATTAAAAGTTCCTGTTATTTGTATTATAATAGGAGAGGGAGCATCGGGAGGTGCATTAGGAATTGGAGTTGGCGATCGTGTTCTTATGCTGGAAAATACATGGTATTCAGTTATCAGTCCGGAAAGTTGTTCATCTATTTTGTGGAGGAGCTGGAATTTTAAAGAACAGGCTGCCGAAGCATTGAAACTGACGGCGTCTGATATGACAAAACAAAAGCTGGTAGACGGAATAATTCCTGAACCACTTGGTGGAGCGCATACAAATCCGCAGGAAGCATTTGAAATTGTAAAGAGAGAGATCCTGAAACATTTGTCTGTTCTGAAAGAGATTCCAACTGAAGCACGGGTATCTCAGCGTATAGATAAGTTTTGTGCTATGGGAGTTGTGCATGAACTGGAATCTGAAGATGGAGTAGAGAACGATAAAGTGATTAATTAATTTGTAAGCGCGATGGCGAAAATGTTCGTCATCAATAACATTAAATTTTTTAGTAAAACGAATAAAAATACACAAACACAATGGCAAACACAGGAGATGTAAGTATAGGAATGGTTATCAGATATAACGGCGATCTGTGCCAGATTATAGAATGGCAGCACAGAACACCAGGAAACCTTCGCGCATTTTACCAGGGTAAAATGAGGAATATAAAAACAGGGAAATTGGTAGAGAACCGTTTTCGCAGCGGGGAGGAAGTAGAGATCGTCCGTGTTGAATATAAGATGATGCAGTTCATTTATCCTGAAGACGCGTTTATTGTTGTAATGGATAATGAAACATATGATCAGATCCACGTTCCTTCGTTGCTGCTTGGTGATGCCGCAAAATTTTTGAAAGAAGGAATGGATGTGAAGGTAACTTTTGAAGGAGACAACGCGATACTGGCTGAGGCACCGACATTTGTTGAACTTGACATTACTTACACGGAGCCAGGTGTAAAAGGAGATACAGCTACAAATACGTTGAAGCCTGCAACACTTGAGACCGGAGCAATTGTAAACGTTCCGTTGTTCTGCAACGTTGGAGAAAGAATTAAAGTTGATACTCGCACATCAACTTATGTTGAGCGTGTGAAGGTGAAATAAAATTTATTGTATCAATGTTAAACCCTGTCTCAAAAAGAGGCGGGGTTTTTTTATGTCTTTTTGTTTTTTTATAAATGCAGGAATAAATTTTTTTTGCCTGGAATATGAATGGTAAAAGACACGGAAGAAAAAAATAAATTTTCTCTTAAACAACAGTGTATAGTACTTGAATTTTTCCAACGTTAAAAAAGAGAAACCGCATCTTCAATAGTTGATTTTGGGTCGGTAAATAAAATTATAAGAAAGGGAAATCATAACACAAAGAAGCAGATGCGTTGACAGGGAAATTATTTGAATTGTCAGCTTATCGGAACATCTAGTAGCGGAAGTGATGAGTATTAAAAATTCCTTATATTCGTTTTACTTCCCCGATGGTTATACTTCTAAATATAAAATTCAACCTTAAAGTTTTTCTATTACTTGCTTTCGTTCCTTTTTTTTTAAACGCGAATAAGCTGGACTCGTTAAAAGCAGAACTGGCACGGGCTAAAACTGATTCCGATAAAGTCAAACTTTCCTTTCAAATTGCACTTAAGTTATTGAATACGGATTCGATTGAAGGCAAAAAATACATCAATAGCGCTGTCCTGATATCCAGCCAGCAAAAAGATCCCACGTATCTTCTGCGCACATTTGAGAATGCCGGGAAGTGTTTTTTAAAAAGCGGATTTCATTCCAGCGCTTTTACATTTTTTAATGAAGGTCTGAAAATAGCCACTAAAGAAAAAAATCAAGCAGCAAGGGTCATTTTTTTTATTCGTTTAGCTGAGACTAATGCGTTTAATAGATTTTCGAATGAGAGCATTATTTATTATGACAGCGCAATCACCAATACAGATTCTAAAAATGAAAAACAACTTGCGGATCTCTTAAGAAAAAAAGGTCGGGGTTTTTACGAAATCGGTAATTATAAGAAAGCGATGGAACTGTATATTCAATCGCAACGATTGTTTGAAAAAAACAAAATTATCTCCCGCGAATATTGCGGCCTGATGCATTATATCGGCTCAGTTTTTAAAAGACAGCATGAAAACAAAAAGGCTTTGTTGTATTATGAGAAAGAATTGGAAATTGCCCGCATACTTAAAAGCACCCACAGGCAGGCAGAAGCCTTGTATCTTTGTGCAGAAATATATGGGATTGAAGGTGATATTGATAGGCAATTGCAACTTCAGAAAGAAGCTTTGAGTATTTACAAGGCAAATGACGATAAAAGCATGGAGGTAATAATGCTTGGAAACATCTCAATAAATTATTCTTACCGTAA